>NZ_JAGYGJ010000036.1:0-66180 GCF_019947405.1 Pseudomonas sp. GL-B-26
GACTGATACACCGCATTCGCGAGCAAGCCCGCTCCCACATTTAGATCTTCGACTAATTCAAGTCGCGCCTCATCCGTTCTCTTAACAGACAACTTTTCGAGGTAAGCCCGGTGACCCAGCTGACATTGCTCTGCCTGCCCTATTCGGGCGCGAGTGCCATGGTCTACAGCCGCTGGCGGCGCAAGCTACCGGAGTGGCTCAAGCTGCAACCCGTGGAACTCCCAGGACGTGGCGCCCGGTTTGGCGAACCCTTGCATACCGACATGCGACGCCTGGCGCTGCAACTCGCGCAGGAACAAAAAGCCACGCTCAAGGCGCCGTATGCGCTATTTGGCCATAGCCTTGGCGCGTTGCTCGCCTGTGAGATGGCCCATGCGTTTCGCTCGCTGGGCTGTCCGGAACCGGTGGCGCTGTTCGCTTCGGGCACCGCCGCTCCGACCCTGCGTGCCGATTACGATCGGGGTTTCGCCGAGCCCAAAACCGATGCCGAATTGATCGAGCAATTGCGCACCCTCAACGGCACCCGTGAAGAGGTGCTGGCCAACGAAGAGCTGATGAGCCTGACGCTGCCGGTCCTGCGTGCGGACTTTCTATTGTGCGGACGTTTCGAACCGCAACAGCGTCCCTTGCTCAAGTGCCCGGTTCACGTACTCGGCGGCAAGGCTGATCGCGCCACCACCGAGCAACTGATCGGCTGGAGCAAGGAAACCCACGGCAGTTTCTCGGTGGACATGCTTGCTGGCGGTCACTTCTTTATCCACGAGCACGAAGCCAAGGTGTTGCGGGTGATCAAGGATCAGTTGGAAGTTCACCATCGGCGGCATGCCATGGCCGTCAGCGCCTGACGCAATACCTGTGGGAGCGGGCTTGCTCGCGAAGGCGGTGTCACATCCAACCTATATGTGACTGACCCACCGCTTTCGCGAGCAAGTCGGATCGCCGCACCGCCGCTCCCACATTTTGATTTGCAGCAGTCTGACAATCCGCGTTCTATCTCCTTTCTGATACTTGTTCTCATTCGCTAATTTTTCCGGTCTGCATTCGTTTTATAGGGACGACGTGCCTTTGTGCTTCCCGCCACTGATCCGGATGCTAAGAAATGAATGCTGAAGACTCCTTGAAACTTGCTCGCCGGTTTATCGGGTTGCCCCTGGAAAAGCGCCAGATGTTCCTTGCGGCCTTGCAAAAGGAAGGCGTTGATTTCGCCCGGTTTCCGATTCCTGCCGGCGTCGAAGCCGAAGATCGCCAGGCGTTGTCGTACGCCCAGCAGCGCATGTGGTTTCTCTGGCAGCTGGACCCGCAAAGCGGCGCCTACAACCTGCCGGGCGCGGTGCGTCTGACCGGGTGTTTGAGCTTGTCCGCGCTGGAGCAAGCGTTCGCCAGCCTCATTGAACGTCACGAAACCCTGCGCACAGTGTTCCAGCGCCAGGCCGATGACACTTTGCTGCAAGTGCCGGCCAGCGCGCCGCAGGTGATCGATCAGGTGGATTTCAGCGCACTACCGGCCACGGAGCGCGAAAGGTCGGTCGCCCAAGCGGCCGAGCAGCAATCAGTGCTGCCGTTTGATCTGGAAACCGGCCCATTGCTGCGCGTCACCTTGCTCAAACTCGCCGAGCAGGAACACGTCCTCCTATTGACCCTGCACCACATCGTTTCCGACGGCTGGTCGATGAACGTGCTGATCGACGAATTCATCCGCTGCTACGACGCCTTTGAGGCGGGCGCACAACCGCAACTCACGCCATTGCCGATCCAGTACAGCGACTACTCGTTGTGGCAACGCCGCTGGCTGGAGGCGGGCGAACAAGCGCGTCAACTCGACTACTGGCAGGCGCAGCTGGGCGACGAGCACCCGGTTTTGGAACTGCCCACCGATCATCCGCGCCCGGCGATGCCGAGCTATCGCGGCACCCGTTACGAGTTCGCCGTCGACGCTCAGTTGGCCGAGCAACTGCGAGCGACGGCGCAGAAGCACAACATCACCCTGTTCATGCTGTTGCTCGGCGCCTTCAACGCGCTGCTGCATCGCTACACCGGGCAGACCGACATCCGCGTCGGCGTGCCGATCGCCAACCGCAACCGCGCCGAAATCGAAGGCCTGATCGGCTTCTTCGTCAACACCCAAGTACTGCGCACCCAGCTCGACGGCCAGACCCGTGTCGGCGACTTGCTGCGTGCCATCAAGGAAACCGCTCTCGGTGCCCAGGCCCATCAGGACTTGCCGTTCGAGCGCCTGGTCGAGGCGCTGAAACTGGAACGCAGCCTCAGCCACACGCCGCTGTTCCAGGTGATGTACAACCACCAGCCGCAAGTTGCGGACATTTCTACGGTCAGCACCGCGTCCGGTCTGGCGCTGGGCGTGATTGAGTGGGAAGGGCGCACCACTCAATTCGATCTGACCCTCGACACCTATGAAAAGGGCGGCAAGCTGCACGCCGCGCTGACCTACGCCAACGACCTGTTCGACGCGACGACCATCGCGCGCATGGCGCAACACTGGACGCATTTGTTGCAGGGCATGGTCAGTGATTCGCAGCAGCGCATCAGTGATTTGCCGCTGCTTGAGAACGCCGAATATCAACGCATCGTGCATGACTGGAATCGCGCTGACGAAAGCTTCCCACAGGACCTGTGCATTCATGAGCTGATCAGCCAGCAAGTCGTCGCGAACCCGAATGCATTGGCGGTGACCTTTGCCACGAAGCAGCTGACTTACTCCGAGCTCGATAATCGGGCCAATCGCTTGGCCCACAAACTGATCGAACTGGGCGTGGGTCCGGAAGTCCGGGTCGGCGTGGCGATGCAACGTTCCGACAACCTGCTGGTAGCGTTGCTGGCGGTACTCAAGGCGGGCGGCGCTTATGTGCCGTTGGACCCGGATTACCCGGCCGAACGCGTTGCCTACATGCTCGAAGACAGCCGCGCTTTGGTGCTGCTGACTGAGCAAGCTGTCGCCGCAACATTGAACGTGCCGGCGGATACGCAAGTGTTGCTGATGGACGATACGGAGTGGGCCGCTTATCCAAGTAGTGCGCCGATGACCCGCGTCACACCAGACAACCTCGCCTACGTGATCTACACCTCCGGCTCCACCGGCAAACCCAAAGGCGTGGCCATCGCCCACCGCAACGTGCTGGCACTGATCGACTGGTCGAAATCGGTCTACAGCCGCGAAGACATTCAAGGGGTTTTGGCCTCGACGTCGGTGTGCTTCGACCTGTCGGTGTGGGAGATGTTTGTCACGCTGGCCAACGGCGGCTCGCTGATCATCGCCCGTAATGCCCTGGAATTGCCGCAGCTGCCGGCCCGGGATCAGGTGCGCCTGATCAACACCGTGCCGTCGGCGATCAATGCGTTGCAGCGCGACGGGCAGATCCCGCCGAGCGTGCGCATCATCAACCTCGCCGGCGAGCCGTTGAAACAGAGCCTGGTGGAGGCGCTGTATCAGCAGTCGACCGTCGAGCATGTCTACGATTTGTACGGTCCGTCGGAAGACACCACCTATTCGACCTGGACCCGCCGCGAGGCTGCTGGCCGCGCAAACATTGGCCGGCCACTCAAGCACACCGCCAGCTACTTGCTGGACGCCGAACTGCAACCGGTGCCGCAAGGCGTGTCCGCCGAGCTGTACCTGGCTGGCGCCGGCATCACCCGTGGTTACCTGGCGCGTCCGGGCATGACCGCCGAAAAATACGTGCCGAATCCGTTCTCCAGCAACGGCGAACGCCTGTACCGCACCGGCGATCTGACCCGTTATCAGGCCGACGGCACGTTGCAATACGTCGGTCGCATCGACCATCAGGTCAAGGTGCGTGGCTTCCGTATCGAACTCGGTGAAATCGAAGCGCGACTGTTGCAGCAGGACACTGTGCGTGAATTGGCGGTGCTGGCGCAAGACGGCGTCAACGGCCAGCAACTGGTCGCGTACATCGTGCCGACCGATCCATCGCTACTGGACGACATCGACGCTCAAGCGACCCAGCGTGAAACCTTGAAAGCCGCGCTGCGACAACATCTGCCGGACTACATGGTCCCGGCGTTCCTGCTGTTCCTCGAACAGCTGCCACTGACCCCAAACGGCAAACTCGACCGCAAGGCCTTGCCAGCGATTGACGGCTCGCAGCAACAACGCGAACACGTCACGCCGCGCACGGCGATGGAAAAATCCCTGGCCGCGATTTGGCAGGACGTGTTGGCGATCGAAAACGTCGGTCTGGAAGACAACTTCTTCGAACTGGGCGGCGACTCCATCGTTTCCATGCAGGTGGTAAGCCGTGCGCGTCAAGCCGGGATCGTGTTGAGCCCCAAAGACCTGTTCCAGCACCAGACCATCCGCAGCCTGGCCCAGGCCGCTCGCAGCGGCGAGCAGCCGCTGGTCGAACAAGGTCCAGCGGTTGGCGCGGTGGCGTTGGCTCCGGTGCAACAGTGGTTCTTCGAGCAAGCGATCCCTGAGCGTCAGCACTGGAACCAGTCGCTGCTGCTGGTGCCGCGCGAGGCGTTGAACATCGAGGCGCTGGATCGCGCTCTTGAGCAATTGCTGACGCATCACGACAGCTTGCGTCTGCGCTACGAACAGACCGAAAACAGCTGGCAGCAGGCTTACGCCGCGCCGACCACTGAATCAGTGTTGTGGCAGCGTCAGGCGCAATCGCTCGTAGAACTCAACGCTCTGTGCGACGAAGCCCAACGCAGTCTCGATTTGCAAAATGGCCCGCTGATGCGCGCGCTGCTGGTTGCGATGGCCGACGGTACCGAGCGTTTGCTGCTGGTCATTCATCACCTGGCGGTGGACGGTGTTTCCTGGCGCGTGTTGCTCGAAGACCTTCAGCAGTTCTATAGCGGCGGTAATGTGTCGCTGGCGAAAACCAGCAGCTATCAACGCTGGGTCGCTCGCTTGCAGGATCATCTGCCAGTCTTTGAAAACAGCCTCGGACACTGGCAGACCCAACTGCGCGATGCACCATCCGATCTGCCGCGTGACCGCCCAACCGGCGCGCTGGAAAACCGCTTCGAACAAAAACTCGAACTCAAACTCGACGCCGAGCAAACCCGAAAACTGCTGCAACAGGCTCCGGCGGCGTATCGCACCCAGGTCAACGACCTGCTGCTGACCGCGCTGGCGAGGGCGGTTTGCCGCTGGAGCGGGCAGGGCAGCACGCTGATTCAACTTGAAGGCCATGGCCGCGAAGACCTGTTCGATGACATCGACCTGACCCGCACCGTCGGTTGGTTCACCAGCCTGTTCCCGGTCAATCTGATGCCGTCCAGCGATCTCGGCGCGTCGATCAAATCCATCAAAGAACAACTGCGTGCCGTGCCGGACAAAGGCCTCGGCTATGGCGCGCTGCGCTACCTCGGCACATCGGCGATCCGCGCCGAATTGGCGGCATTGCCGCAACCGCGTATCACCTTCAACTATCTGGGGCAGTTCGACCGTCAGTTCGACGATGCGGCGATGTTTGTGCCGTCCACTGAAGGCAACGGTATCGCGCAAGATCCATCGGCACCGCTGGGCAACTGGCTGACGGTCGAAGGCCAGGTCTACGGCGGTGAGTTGTCGCTGAGCTGGGGTTTCAGCCGCGAGATGTTCGACGCCGCGACCATCCAGCGTCTGGCGGACGATTACGCGCTGGAACTCAACGCGTTGATCGACCACTGCTGTGCCATTGGAGCGCCGCAAGCCACACCGTCGGACTTCCCGCTGGCGCGCATCAGTCAGGCGCAGCTCGATGGATTGCCAGTGGCGGTCGCGACACTTGAAGACCTCTATCCACTGTCGCCGATGCAGCAGGGCATGCTGTTCCACACCCTCTACGAACCCGAAGTCGGCGCCTACATCAGTCAGTTGCGCCTGGACATTCAGGGCCTCGACCCTCAGCGTTTTGCCGACGCCTGGCAAACCGCGCTGGAGCGTCATGACATTCTGCGCAGCAGTTTCCTCTGGCAAGGCCTCGACACCGCGCATCAGGCGATTGTCCGCCACGTCGCGTTGCCGCTTGAACTGCTTGAAGCGACCGACACCGATGCGCTGGCCGACGCCGAACGTGCCCTGGGTTTCGAACTGGGCAGCGCGCCGCTTTTCCGCTTGAAGCTTGTCCGCACGGGCGTCAATGACTGGCACCTGATCTACACCAGCCACCATATTTTGATGGACGGCTGGAGCAACGCGCAGTTGCTGGCCGAAGTGATCCAGCACTACACCGCCGGGCAGTCGCTACCGGCACCGACCGGGCAGTACCGCGATTATCTGGGCTGGTTGCAGCAGCAATCGGCCGTCGCTGGCGAGCAGTTCTGGAAAGCGGCATTGGCACCGCTGGAAGCCCCTACGTTACTGGCCGAAGCCTTGCGGCCGCCGGTGGGCGCCGAGGGCAGCGAGGAATACCGCATCCCCCTCGACAGCCGCGCGACCCAGCGTCTGGCCGAGTTCGCCCGTCAGCAGAAGGTCACCCTCAACACCGTGCTGCAAGCGGCCTGGAGCCTGTTGCTGCAACGCTACACCGGCCAGGATTGCGTGGTGTTCGGCGCCACCGTGGCCGGGCGTTCTGCTCCGCTGCCGGGCATCGAAGAGCAGCTCGGCCTGTTCATCAACACGCTGCCGCTGGTGTGCGCGATGAAGCCGGATCAAACCGTCAGCCAATGGCTGGGTGAGTTGCAAGGGTTGAACCTGGCCATTCGCGAGTTCGAGCATGTGCCGCTTTACGACATTCAGGGCTGGGCGGGGCAGCAGGGTTCGGCGCTGTTCGACAGCCTGCTGGTGTTCGAAAACTTTCCGGTGGCGGAGGCGCTGAAACAGGGTGCACCGGCCGGGTTGTCGTTCGGCAACTTGCACAACCATGAGCGCACGCACTATCCGCTGACCCTGGGCATCGAACTGGGCGAAGGCCTTAGCCTGGACTTCAGCTACGACGCGGCGCGATTCAGTGCGGCGCAGGTCGCTGAGTTGTCGGCCAATCTGCAGCATCTGCTGACGCAATTGGTGGCGCAGCCGGACGCGGCACTGGGCGCGCTGGAACTGCTCGATGTCGCTGGCAAAGCCGTTGTGCTCGCAATCAGCCAACCGGCCGCTGTTCAGTTATCCACAACGCTTTTGGCACACGAACAAATCGCCGCTCAGGCCGCCGCCACCCCGGACGCGATGGCATTGCAGGTCGATGGTCAGACCTTGAGCTACGGCCAATTGAACGCGCAGGCCAACCGACTGGCCCATCGCTTGATCGAAAACGGTGCCAGCCCCGACAAGTGCGTCGGCCTGGCGCTGAACCGTGGTCCGCAGCTGATCGTCAGCCTGCTGGCGGTGCTCAAAACCGGCGCGGCGTACGTTCCGCTGGACCCGAAATACCCGGCCGAACGCCTGGCGTACATGATCGGCGACAGCCGCCTCGATGTGCTGCTGTGCGAGTCTGGTCTGCTGGAAAATGTGCCAGGCGTGCGACGTCTCGGCCTTGACGACAGCGCCGGCTACTCTGACAGCGATCCGCAAAACCACGCGCTCTCCGACGATCTTGCCTACATCATCTACACCTCCGGCTCCACCGGCCAACCCAAAGGCGTCGCCATCGCCCATGCCGCGCTGCGCGAGTTCTGCCATACCGCCGCCGACTATTCGGTGCTGTCGGCGTCGGACCGCGTGTTGCAGTTCGCGACCTTCAGTTTCGATGGCTTCGTCGAGCAGTGCTTCCCGGCACTGTGCGTCGGTGCGGCGTTGATCATGCGTGGCGATGATGTGTGGGATGCCGGCCGCCTCGCTGCCGAAATCGTCCAGCAAGGCGTGACCGTGGCGGATTTGCCGGCGGCCTATTGGTACTTGCTGGCCCGGGAATGCGCGAGCGGTGTGGTGCGCAACCTGGGTGATTTGCGTCAGGTTCACGTCGGCGGCGAAGCGATGTCGGTTGAAGGTCTGCGCTTGTGGCATCAAGCAGGTTTGAGTCATGTGCGTTTGCTCAATACCTACGGCCCGACCGAGGCGACCGTGGTGTCCAGTGTTCATGAATGCCGTCTCGAAGATGCCAGCGACGCGTTTGGCATCCCGATCGGTCGAGCCATCGCAGGTCGGGCGTTGTATGTGCTGGACGCGGCCGGTCAGTTGTTGCCCAACGGTGGCGTCGGTGAACTGTGCATCGGTGCGCCGGCCAGCCTCGCTCAGAGCTACTTCGACCGCCCGGCGCTGACCGCCGAACGCTTCCTGCCGGACCCATTCGCCCGTGAACCGGGTGCGCGGCTGTACCGTAGCGGCGATCTGGCGCGCTACAACGCTGAAGGGAATCTGGAATACGTCGGCCGTATCGACCATCAAGTGAAGATTCGCGGTTTCCGCATTGAAATGGGCGAGATCGAAGCCTGCCTGCAAGCTCGGGAGGAGGTGCACGAAGCGGCGGTTATCGCTCAGGACGGTACGCAACTGGTGGCGTATGTCGTGGCCAACGGCGCGGTGGTTTCAGAGACGGAATATCTGGAAGGCGTCAAAGCCGTCTTGCGTCAGTCGCTGCCGGAATACATGGTGCCAAGCCACTTGGTCCTGCTGGCTAAACTGCCGCTTAACAACAACGGCAAGCTCGACCGCAAAGCCTTGCCGCGTGCTGAAGCTGGCGATGCACAACGTGACTTCGTGGCCCCGGCCCAAGGGCTTGAAACGCAACTTGCGCTGATCTGGCAGGAAGTGTTGCAGGTCGAACGCGTGGGCCGCGACGACAACTTCTTCGAGTTGGGCGGACACTCGTTGCTGGTGCTTCAGGTGATCTCTCGCGTACGTCAGCAGTTGCAGCTTGAACTGTCGGTGAGCAGCCTGTTCTCCGCCGCGAATCTGGCGGAATTTTCCGAACGTGCAGCACTGGCGAACGTCAGCGGCCAACCGGTGCTGCAACGTGCAGCGGTCGATCAGCCACAAATTCTGTCGTACGCCCAACAACGCCAATGGATTCTCTGGCAACTGGACCCACAAAGTTCGGCCTACAACATTCCAGCCGCGCTACGCCTGAAGGGCTCGCTGAATCGCGAAGCCCTGCGCGAAGCCTTCACTCAACTGCAGACCCGTCACCAAACCCTGCGCACAACCTTTGAGCAGGACGGCCAGCAGGCGCGTCCGGTGCTGCACGACAATCTGGCGCTGCAACTGGAGGAACGCACACTCGATCAGTCGTCGATTGACAATGCCGTAGCCGAAGAAATCGCCCGTCCGTTCGACCTGCGCAACGGTCCGCTGTGGCGCGTATTGCTGCTGCCAGTGAACAGCGACGAACACGTGCTGGTACTCACCGTGCACCACATCGCTGCCGATGGCTGGTCGATGCAGGTCATGGTCGATGAATTCAGCGCGCTGTATCAGGCGGTCGTCGAAGGCAAGGCTGCGAACCTGTCGAGCCTGCCGGTGAACTACAGCGACTACGCCCGCTGGCAGCGTGACTGGCTGGAGGCCGGGGAGGGCGCACGCCAACTGGCGTGGTGGCGTGAGCAACTGGATGGCAGCCAGGCACCGCTTGAATTGCCGAGTGAACTGACCCGTCCGGCCCGTCGCACCGAGCGCGGCGCCAGCCTGGTGCTGAACGTTGACCGCGAGTTGCTGGCGGGTTTGCGTCACCGTGCCCAGGAACAACAGGTGACGTTGTTCATGCTGTTGCTGGCCAGCTTCCAGACCTTGCTGCATCGCCAGAGCGGGCAGTCGAGCATCAGCGTCGGCGTACCGAGTGCGGGTCGTTCGCGCCTGGAAACCGAAGGCCTGATCGGCTTCTTCATCAACACTCAGGTGCTGCGTGCCGAGATCGATGGGCAGCAGTCCTTCAGCACTTTGCTGCAACAGGTTAAACAGGTTGCATTGGGCGCGCAGGCTAATCAGGACTTGCCGTTCGAGCAGTTGGTCGACGCCTTGCAGCCTGACCGCAGCCTCAATCACAGCCCATTGTTCCAGGTGCTCTACAACCATCAACAGCAGTTGGGCGCGAGCGTCGAGCGTCGCGTCGCCGACTTGCAGGTCGAGCGTCTGCACTGGCAGCAACACACCACGCAATTCGATCTGGTGCTCGACACTCAAGAGCAGGGCGAAGAACTCGATGCCAGTCTGACCTACGCCACTGACCTGTACGACGAGGCGTCGATGAACCGCCTCGCCGAGCAGTGGCTGAACCTGCTGCGAGCGGTGGTCGTCGATCCGCAGCAGCGCGTCGCCGAACTGCCGTTGCTGCAAGCCTCGCAACGCGATGCGTTGATCCAGCACTGGAACCCGACGTTCCAGGCGCAACCGCCGTCGCCAACCTTGCACCATTTGTTCGAAGCCCAGGCTGCCGAGCGGCCGAACGCAATCGCACTGGTCTACGAAGGCGAGCAACTGAGCTACGCCGCGCTCAACGCTCAGGCCAACCGACTGGCGCGCAAACTGCGCGAGCAGGGTGTCGGCCCAGAGGTGCGCGTCGGCATCGCCACCGAACGGGCGATGTCGCTGGTGGTTGGCTTGCTGGCGATTCTCAAGGCCGGCGGCGCCTATGTGCCGCTCGATCCGCAATACCCGGCCGAGCGCCTGAGCTACATGATCGAAGACAGCGGCATCACGTTGCTGCTGACTCAACAACACTTGATCGACGGTTTACCGGCCCGCGACGGCGTGCAGGTGCTGAGCCTGGAGTCGTTGCAACTGGATGTCTTCAGCGCCGATAACTTGCCAGCGCTGGTCTCCCCAGAAAACCTCGCTTACGTGATCTACACCTCCGGTTCCACCGGCCGGCCGAAGGGCGCATTGCTCAGCCACGGCAACGTCGGGCGTCTGCTCAGCGCCACCGCTGCCGAGTTCAACTTCGGCCCGGACGATGTCTGGACGCTGTTCCATTCCTACGCCTTCGATTTCTCGGTGTGGGAGCTGTTCGGTTCGCTGTGCACCGGCGGGCGTCTGGTGATCGTGCCGTATTACATCAGTCGCGAGCCGCAAGAGTTCCATCGCTTGCTCTGTGATGAAGGCGTGACGGTGTTGAACCAGACCCCGACTGCGTTTCGCCAGTTGTTGTCGATTGCCTGCGCCAGCGAACGAAACCTGGCGTTGCGTCAGGTGATTTTCGGCGGCGAAGCGTTGGAAGTCGCGAGCCTGCGTCCATGGTTCGAGCGCTTCGGCGACCAACAGCCAACCCTGGTCAACATGTACGGCATCACCGAAACCACGGTGCACGTGACCTACCGTGCGATCCGCCTGGCCGACCTCGACGGCAAGGCCCAAAGCCCGATTGGCCTGCCGATCCGCGACCTGCGCTGGTACCTGCTCGACAGCCAGTTGCAACCGGTGCCGGTGGGCGTGGCGGGCGAGTTGTACATCGCCGGCGCTGGTCTGGCGCGTGGTTACCACGGGCGTTTCGGCCTCACCGCCGAGCGTTTCGTGCCGAGCCCATTCGACGCGTCGCAGCGCCTCTATCGCAGCGGCGACCTGGCGCGTCAGCGTGCCGACGGCAGCATCGATTACCTCGGCCGGATCGACCAGCAAGTGAAGATCCGTGGTTTCCGCATCGAACTGGGTGAAATCGAAGTCGCGCTGCTGGCCCAACCGGGCGTGCGCCAAGCGGTGTTGAGCGTGCATACCGGCGACGGCGGCCCGCAGTTGTGTGCCTACGTGGTGGCCGAGCAAACCCCGCACGACCCGATCGCCTGGCGCGACAACCTGCGCGCCGCGCTCAAGGTCGATCTGCCGGATTACATGGTGCCGAGCCACTGGTTGTTGCTGGACGCCTTGCCGCTGACCGGCAACGGCAAGCTCGACCGCAAGGCCCTGCCGGTGCCTGACGCTCAGGAATGGCAGCGACCGTTCGAAGCCCCCGAAGGCTATCTCGAACGGCAACTGGCCGACATCTGGGCCAGCGTGCTGGGCGTGGCGCAGATCGGCCGCCGTGACAACTTCTTTGAACTGGGCGGGCACTCGCTGCTCGCCGCCCAGGCCAGTGCCCGCGTGGAACTGGAACTGGGCATCGAGCTGCCGCTGCGCGCGCTGTTCGAATCCACCGACCTTCAGGCTTATGCCGCCATGGCCGGGCAACACGCCCCGGCTGACAACGATGCACGTCTTGATGCGCTTGAGTCGCTTCTCGACGAGATGGAGATCAACTGATGGAACACACCACTGCCCAGCGTATCGCCACCCGCTTCGCCGGCCTGCCAGCCGACAAGCGCCGCGAGTTTCTGACACGCATGCAAGAGCAGGGCGTGAGTTTTGGCCAACTGCCGATTCCGCCCGCTGCCGAGCCGCAAACGACGTTCGAACTGTCGTACGCGCAACAGCGCCAGTGGTTCCTCTGGCAGCTTGATCCGCAGAGTTCCGCTTACAACATTCCCGCCGCGCTGCATCTACACGGGGCGCTGAATGTCGCGGCGTTGCAGCAGAGTTTTGACGTGCTGCTGGAGCGGCATCAGAGTTTGCGCAGCCGTTTCGTCGAGGATGACGGTCAGGTGGTGCAGACGCTGGCCGGGTTCACTTCGCTGCCGATCGAACAGATCGACCTGCGCGATGAACCTCAGGAACAGCGTCTCGATCTGGCCATGAAAGCGGTCGAGCAAGACATCGCCCGACCGTTTGATCTGCAGTACGGTCCGCTGTTGCGGGTCAGCCTGTTGCAGCTCGACGCCGAAGACCATGTGCTGTTGCTGACCTTGCACCACATCGTCACTGATGGCTGGTCGATGGGTGTGTTGGTGGAGGAGTTTTCCCGGCTCTACGCCGCGCATTGCCAAGGGCAGAACGCGGCGCTGGAAGCGTTGCCGATCCAGTATTCCGACTACGCCCTGTGGCAACGCCGCTGGATGGAAGCGGGTGAATTGGAGCGTCAACTCAACTGGTGGCGCGAAACACTGGGCAGCGAACAACCGCTGCTGGAATTGCCGACCGACCGTCCACGCCCAGCGCAGCCGAGCCAGCGCGGTGCGCGTCTGGATTTCGCCCTTGATGCGACCTTGGCCAACGGTCTGATGAGCCTGGCCAAACAGCGCGGCGTCACGCCGTTCATGCTGTTGCTGGCGAGCTTCCAGGCCTTGCTCTATCGCTACAGCGGCCAGTCCGACCTGCGCGTTGGCGTGCCGATTGCCAACCGCAATCGCGCGGAAACCCGTGGCCTGATCGGCTTCTTCGTCAACACCCAGGTGATGCGTGCTGAACTGGACGGACGTCTGCCATTCAGCCAGTTGCTCGACCAGACTCGCGCCGCTTCGCTGGATGCCCAGGATTATCAGGACTTGCCGTTCGAGCGTCTGGTGCAGGCGCTGCAAGGTGAACGCAGCCTCAGTCACAGCCCGTTGTTCCAGGTGATGTTCAACCACCAGCAAGCCAAACCGGCGGCGGTCAGCGGCTTGCTTGCGGGCCTGCGCGTCGAAGCGCTGAGCGCCACGGCGCACACCACGCAATTCGACCTGCAACTGGATACTCAGGAGGAGGGCGACAAGCTGTTCGCCAGCCTGACGTATGCCACCGATTTGTTCGACGCTGAGCGCATCAAGCATTTAGCGCGTCACTGGCGCAATTTGTTGGCCGGCGTGCTGGCGAACCCGCAATGCCCGCTTGCCGAGCTGCCGTTGCTGGATGCCGACGAGCGCCAGTGCATCCTCGATGACCTGAACGACACGGCTCAAAGCTATCCGGGCGAAGTCTACGTGCAGCGCCATTTCGAAGAACGTGTGGCTGAAAACGGTGACGCGACAGCGCTGGTATTCCAGGGCCAGAGTCTGAGTTACGCCGAACTGAACCTGCGTGCCAACCGTCTGGCCCATCACTTGCGTGCCCAGGGCGTTGGCCCTGAAGTGCTGGTGGGGATTGCCTGCGACCGCTCGTTTGAAATGGTCGTCGGCCTGTTGGCCATTCTCAAGGCCGGTGGCGCGTATGTGCCGCTGGACCCGGAATACCCGATTGATCGCCTGAGCTACATGATCGAGGACAGCAGCATTTCGCTGTTGCTGACTCAGGAACATCTGCTGGCGCAACTGCCGACCCCGGACAACGTGCGCACCTTGTGCCTGCACGCCGAGGCTGACTGGCTGAGTGACCTGCCGGGCACTGATCTACCAAACCTCGCTGTCGCAGAAAACCTTGCTTACGTGATTTACACCTCCGGTTCCACCGGCAAACCCAAGGGCGCGGGCAACCGCCATGTGGCGCTGCACAACCGTCTGGAGTGGATGCAGGAAGCCTACAACCTGTTGCCGAGCGACCGCGTGCTGCAGAAAACGCCGTTCAGTTTCGACGTGTCGGTGTGGGAGTTTTTCTGGCCGCTGATGAAGGGCGCCACACTTGTGATCGCCGCACCGGGCGAGCATCGCGATCCACAACGCCTCGCCGCGTTGATCGTCGAACAGGCGATCACCACGCTGCACTTCGTGCCGTCGATGCTCTCTGCATTCATCAGTGCCGACGAGGCGCTGGCCTGCACCTCGCTGCAACGGATCATTTGCAGCGGTGAAGCGCTGCCGATGGAACTGCAACGCCAGACGCTGCGCAGCCTGCCGCAAGCCAATCTCTACAACCTGTATGGCCCGACCGAAGCGGCCATCGACGTGACCCACTGGACCTGCGTGGAGGAGGGCCGTGACAGCGTGCCGATCGGCCGCCCGATCGCCAACCTGCGCACCTGCATCCTCGACAGCGAACTGCAACCGTTGCCGCTGGGCGCGGTGGGCGAGTTGTACCTGGGCGGCGTCGGTCTGGCGCGCGGTTACCACCGTCGTGGCGCGCTGACTGCGGAACGTTTCGTGGTCGACCCGTTCGGCAGCGGCGAGCGCCTGTACCGCACCGGTGACCTGGCGCGTTATCGCGCGGATGGCGCCATCGACTACTGCGGGCGTATCGACCACCAAGTGAAGATTCGCGGTTTGCGCATCGAACTGGGCGAAATCGAAGCGCGTCTGCAAGAACATGCGGACGTGCAGGAAGCCGTGGTACTGGCCCTCGACGGCCCGAGCGGCAAGCAACTGGTTGCGTACATCGTGCCGCAAGATCGAGCCTTGGTCAGCGCCGATGCCGAGCAGCAAGGCGCGTGGCGCGAAACCCTGAAAAGCCATTTGCTGGCGAGCCTGCCGGATTACATGGTGCCGGCGCAGACCGTGCTGATCGAGCAAATGCCGCTGAGCCCCAACGGCAAACTCGACCGTAAACGCCTGCCCGCGCCCACCGCGCAAGTCAGTCAGCGCGCGTTCGAAGCGCCACGCAGCGAGCATGAACAGGTGCTGGCGCAGATCTGGCAGGACGTGTTGGGCGTGGAGCAGGTCGGGCGTCAGGACAACTTCTTTGAACTGGGCGGCGACTCGATCATTTCGATCCAAGTGGTCAGCCGTGCCCGTCGTGCGGGTCTGAGCCTGCAACCGCGTGACTTGTTCCAGCAGCAAACCTTGCAAGCGCTGGCCGCCGTGGTCAAAGAGCAGGCGGCACCGCTGGCGCAACAAGGGCCGGTGGACGGTGTGCAAATACTCACGCCGATCCAGCGCTGGTTCTTCGACGAGCCAATTCCGCAACGCGCGCATTGGAACCAGGCAGTGCTGCTGGTGCCGCGCGAAACCCTCGAATTGCCACGCCTGCAAGCCGCGCTGCAACGTCTGCTCAAGCAACATGACGCGCTGCGTTTGCGCTTCAGTCAGGTCGATGGCCAATGGTCGGCGCGGTATGTCGGGGCCGATAGCTGCGATGTGATCGACATGCTCTGGACCGCCCGCGTGGCCAGCGATGCGTCGCTGGAGTCGGTGTGCGATGAAGCTCAACGCAGCCTCAGCCTGCAAGACGGTCCGCTGCTGCGCGTCGCGTTGATCGCTCAGGCCGATGGCTCGCAGCGGTTGCTGGTGGTGATCCACCACTTGGCGGTGGACGGTGTGTCCTGGCGGGTGTTGCTGGAAGATTTGCAGGCCGCTTACCAAGGGCAAGAACTGCCGCCGAAGACCAGCGCCTTCCAGGCCTGGGCCGACAAGCTTGACGCATACGCACGTTCCGAAACCGCTGCCGGCGAACTGAACTGGTGGCAGGCGCAACTGAGCGTGGCGAATGATTCGCTACCAGCCACCAATGCCCAAGCCAGTCAGGCCGGGCATCTGCGCCAAGGCGTCAGTATCGGCCTGGACCGCGAACAGACCCGCCAGTTGCTGCAACAGGCGCCAGCGATCTACCGCACTCAAGTCAACGACCTGCTGCTGACCGCACTGGCCCGCACCCTCAGCCGCTGGACCGGTGACGCCTCGGCGCTGATTCAGCTCGAAGGCCATGGCCGCGAAGAGCTGTTCGACGACATCGACCTGACCCGCACCGTCGGCTGGTTCTCCAGCCTGTTCCCGGTGCGCTTGACGCCGACCGCCGACCTTTCGGGTTCGATCAAGGCGATCAAGCAGCAACTGCGCGAGATTCCCGGCAAAGGCATGGGCTACGGCCTGTTGCGCTACATGGGCGATGCCGCGACCCAAGCGGCACTGGCCGCGTTGCCGCAAGCACGCGTGACCTTCAACTACCTCGGCCAGTTCGACCAGAGCTTTGCCGAGGACGCGCTGTTCACCCCGGCTCGCGAATCCAGCGGTGCCGCGCAATCCACCGATGCACCGTTGCCTAACTGGCTGTCGGTGGATGGCCAGGTGTATGGCGGCGAACTGAAGCTGGATTGGACCTTCAGCCGCGAATGCTTCGACCTGTGCGAGATCGAAGCGCTGGCGGCGGATTTCCGAAGTGAGTTGCTGGCGCTGATCGCCCATTGCCTGAGCGATGGCGCGGGCGGCGTGACCCCAGCGGACTTCCCGTTGGCGCGTCTGACCCAGGCGCAACTTGACGGTTTACCGGTGCCGCCGGCGCAAATCGAGGACCTGTATCCGCTGTCGCCGATGCAGGCCGGTTTGTTGTTCCACAGCTTGTACGAGTCGGCGTCCGGCGCCTATGTGAACCAGCTCAGCGTCGAATCCCGTGGCCTCGATGCCGAACGGCTCGGCCGCGCGTGGCAAGCGGTGCTCGACACCCATCCGATCCTGCGCAGCAGTTTCCACTTCCCTGACGGTTTCGAAGTGCCGGTGCAGTTGGTTCATCGTCATTTGCAATTGCCGCTGACTTGCCTCGACTGGCGCAACCGCCGCGATCAGGCCGAAGCGTTGGTTCAACTGATCGACAGCGAACGCTTGCAGCTCGATTCGACTCGCGCGCCGCTGATGCGTTTGACCCTGGTGCGGCTGGACGATGAGCGTCAGCAACTGATCTACACCCACCATCACTTGTTGCTCGATGGCTGGAGTAATTCGCTGCTGTTGAGCGAAGTCCTGCAGCGGTATGCCGGGCAAGAAGTGCAGGCGCCGATTGGGCGTTTTGCCGACTACATTGGCTGGTTGCAACGTCAGGATGCGCAGGCTGACGAACTGTTCTGGCGCGAGCAATTGGCGACCTTGGACAACCCCACCTTGCTGGCGCAGAGCCTGGCCCATGGCGACAGTAAAAACCCGTCGACGACGGAATTTGCCGACCACCGCCAGACCTTCGATGTCGCCACCAGCAAACGCTTCAGCGACTTTGCCCGTCAGCAAAAGGTCACCCTCAACACCTTGGTTCAAGGTGCCTGGGCACTGTTGCTGCAACGCTACAGCGGTCAACGCAGCGTCGCGTTTGGCGCGACCGTGGCGGGGCGTCCGGTGGACTTGCCGGGTGCTGAAAGCCAACTCGGCCTGTTCATCAACACCTTGCCGGTGATCAGCAGCCCGGACGCGGTTGAAAGCGTCGGCCAGTGGCTGACCCGTTTGCAGGCGCAGAACCTGGAATTGCGTGAACATGAATTCACCGCGTTGGGTGACATTCAGCGCTGGGCCGGACGTGCCGGCGAACCACTGTTCGACAGCCTGCTGGTGTTCGAAAACTTCCCGGTCGCCGAGGCCCTGCAACAGGGTGCGCCAGCCGGTTTGAGCTTCTCGATCCCGCAGAACCACGAACGCACCAACTTCCCGCTGACGCTGGCGGCCACTGCCGAAAGCCAGCTCAGCCTGAACTGGAGCTACCAGTGCAGCCACTTCAGCGCCGAGGCGATTGCTCGCATGAGCGAGCACTTGGCCGCGTTGCTGGCAGCGATGGTCGCCGCGCCACAGGCTGCATTGAGTGAACTGGATCTGCTGACCGCGCCGGAACGTGCGCAACAGTTAGTGGAGTGGAACCCCGCGTTCACCGCGACGGAAAACCCGCTCTGCGTGCATCAGTTGATCGAGGCCCAGGCCGTTGCTCGCCCGGACGCCACGGCGCTGATCTTCAACGATCAGGAGTTGAGCTTCGACCAACTCAACCGCCGCGCCAACCAATTGGCCCATCGCTTGCGCGCACTGGGCATCGGCCCGGAAGTGCGGGTTGGCCTGGCGATGCAGCGTTCGCCGGAAATGATCATTGGCCTGCTGGCGATCCTCAAGGCCGGCGGTGCTTACGTGCCGCTGGACCCGGCATACCCGGCCGAGCGCCTGCGTTATCTGATGGAAGACAGCGGCATTTCGCTGCTGATCAGCCAGTCGTGGCTGCGGGAAAAACTGCCGTTGCCGGAAGGCCTGTCGGTCTTGGAGGTCGACTGCGAGCCGCTGGAGCACATGTCGGAAAGCAACCCGGTCAACCTCACCTGCGGCGAAAACCTCGCGTACCTGATTTACACCTCGGGCTCCACTGGCCGGCCGAAAGGCGTCAGCGTGGCCCACGGTCCGTTGGCCATGCATTGCCTGTCGATCGGCGAGTTGTACGGCATGACGCCGGACGATCGCGAGCTGCAATTCGCTTCGATCAGCTTCGACGGCGCTCACGAGCGCTGGCTGACGCCGCTGGTGTTCGGTTCGGCCGTAATGCCCCGCGACGACGAGTTGTGGAGTGTGGAGCGCACCTGCGCCGAGATCGAAAAGCACGGCATTACCATCGCCTGCTTCACCCCGACCTATCTGGGGCAGATCGCCGAATTCATGGGCGAAGCGGGGCGCGATTTGCCGATCCGCTCCTACACCCCGTGCGGTGAAGGCATGGCCAAACACGCCTTTGATGAGGTCCAGCAGGTGCTGCAACCCAAGCGCCTGATCAACGGCTACGGCCCGACCGAAACGGTGATCACGCCGTTGATCTGGCTGGCGTATCCGGATACCGAATTCGACTCGGCATTCATGCCGATTGGCCGGCCGGTCGGCAACCGCAGCGCCTATATTCTGGACGGCGGCTTGCAGCCGTTGCCGGTTGGCGTGGCGGGCGAGTTGTACCTGGGCGGCGAGGGCGTCGCGCGTGGTTACCATCAACGTCCGGACTTGACGGCTGAACGCTTTGTGCCGGATCCGTTCGTGCCGGGCGCGCGTTTGTATCGCAGTGGCGACCTCGCGCGGTTCCGCGCTGACGGTGTCGTCGAGTACCTCGGCCGCATTGACCAGCAAGTGAAGATTCGCGGGTTCCGTATCGAGCTCGGCGAAATCGAAGCCTGCCTGCTCGAACACGAAGGCGTGCGTGAAGCGTTCGTGATCGATCGCGAAGGCCCGGTGAGCCGCCAGTTGGTTGGCTACGTGGTGCCGCGCGATCCACTCACCGACGAGCACGATTTGCGTGAAGCGCTGACCCTGCACCTGCGCAGCCGTCTGCCGGCGCACATGCTGCCGGCGCATTTGATGTGCCTGGCCGCGTTGCCGCTGACGCCGAACGGCAAGCTTGATCGCCAGGGCCTGCCAGCGCCGGAAGCAACCCGGCAGAACCACGATCAAGTCGCCGCTGCGTCGCCGGCCGAAACATTGCTGGTGGAGATCTGGCAGGAACTGCTGGGGCTGGAGTCGGTGGGCGTCACCGAGAACTTCTTCGAGCTGGGCGGTGACTCGATCATTTCCCTGCAAGCAGTGAGTCGTGCCGGGCAGCGCGGGCTGGTGTTCAGTCCGAAGCAACTGTTCGAGCAGCAAACCATTCGGGCACTTGCTGCGGTGGCGACCAGCCGTGAAGCGGCGTTGGTTGAAGCGCCGAAAGTCCCGGCTTTTGCGCTGGTGCCGCACATCGACATCGCCGCCCGCGAAGGTCTGCAAGACCTGTATCCGCTGTCGCCGATGCAGCAAGGCATGCTGTTCCACTGCCTCGATTCGCCGGAGCTGAACCCCTATGTCAATCAGTTGAGCGTGGCGGTGGACGGCTTGCAGGTGCCGCGTTTTCGCGCCGCTTGGCAAACCCTCGTCGAACGTCATGAAGTGCTGCGCGCGGCGTTCCGTTGGCGCGATGGTCTGGCCGATCCGCTGCAAGCGGTGTTCGCCGACGTTGAGCTGCCGATGGAAGAACTCGACTGGCGTGACCGCACCGACACTGAGCAGGCGCTGGGCGAACTGGCGGCTGCGGAACAGGCCAAGGGCTTCGACCTGAGCTGCCCGCCGTTGATGCGTTTCATCCTGGTTCGCCTGGGTGATGACCGTTACCAGATGATCTGGATCTACCATCACCTGTTGCTGGACGGCTGGAGTGCTTCGCGTCTGCTGGGCGACATGCTGCGCCTGTACCACAACGACAGCCTGCCGACCCTGACCGGTCGTTACGCCGACTACATCGCCTGGCTGCAACGCCAGGACGGTGCGCAGGCGGAAGGGTTCTGGCGCGAACGGCTGGCGTTGCTCGAAGCGCCGACCATTCTGGCCAAGGCTTCGGGTGCCACAGGTTCCGGCCACGGCGTGATGTACAGCAACCTCGATGCCGAAGCGACGCGCAAACTGCACAGCTTCGCCAAGCGTCAGCGCGTGACGTTGAACACGCTGGTGCAAGGCGCATGGCTGCTGCTGTTGCAACGTCACAGCGGCCAACGCAGTGTCGCGTTCGGCGCCACGGTGGCGGGGCGTCCGACCGGACTGGCCGGCGCGCAGGACATGCTCGGCCTGTTCATCAATACCTTGCCGGTGATCCAGACCCTCGATCCGCAACAGCCGCTGGGCGAGTGGTTGCGCGACTTGCAGGATTACAACCTGATGGTGCGCGACTACGAGCACACGCCGTTGTCCGACATTCAGCGCTGGGCCGGGCAGGGTGGCCAAGGCTTGTTCGACAGCATCATCGTGTTCGAAAACCATCCGGTGGACCGCGCCTTGAAAGGGGGCGAGGAAGGTGAACTGCGCTTTGCCGAGGTCGGCAGCGGCGGGGTCACCAACTTCCCGATGGACTTGATGGTCAGCGCCAACGAAGAAGGTCTGGAGGTCGAATACCTGTTCCTGCGTGATCGCTTCAGTGAAGTGGAAGTAGAGCGGATTCGTGCGCAGCTTGAAGGTTTGCTGCGTGCGTTGCCGGAAGATGCCACGTGCCTGCTCGGTAACATTGGCTTGCCTGAGGCGCGTTTGAGTCTGCCGCAGGTGTCCGACGACAACGCCGATTTGCTGCAAGCATTCAATCAGCATGTATGCACGCAACCGCAGAAAGTCGCCTTGATCTGCGAGGATCGGGAAGTCAGTTATGCACAGCTTGAGGCTCAGGCCAATGGTCTGGCGCAGCAACTGATTGGTCGTGGCATCGGACCGGAAAGTCTGGTGGCGGTGGCGCTGCCGCGTTCCGAACGCACCATCGTCGCATTCCTTGCGGTGTTGAAAGCAGGGGCGGCTTATTTGCCTTTGGACCTGGCGTACCCCGCCGAGCGACTGGCTTATATGTTGAGCGATTCGGCCGCCAGCCTGTTGCTCTGCGACAGTGATCTGGGCGAACGACTGACGCTGGCCGACAGCCCGCCACGTCTGTTGCTCGATCAGCTGGTCGTTGCTGGCAGTACCGAGTGCCCGGTTGCCAATCCGCTTCCGGGGCACCTCGCGTACCTGATTTACACCTCCGGTTCCACCGGCCAACCGAAAGGCGTGGCCGTGGCGCGTGGTCCGATTGCCCGGCATTGCCGCGGCATTATCGAGCTCTACGAACTGGCACCACGCAGCCGCGAACTGCACTTCATGTCGTTCGCTTTCGACGGTGCTCAAGAGCGTTGGCTGAGTGTGCTGTTGGCCGGCGGCAGTCTGGTGATTCGTGATGACAGTTTGTGGACGCCGGAGCAAACCCTGGAAGTGTTGCATCGTCATGGCGTCACGGTTGCCTGCTTCCCGCCGGCGTACCTGCAACAGATGGCCGAAGTCGCCGAACGCCTGGGCAATCCGCCGGCGGTCGAGGTGTATTGCTTTGGCGGTGATGCGGTGCCGGAGGCCAGTTTCGAGCAGGTCAAACGGGCTCTGCGTCCGCAGCGTCTGGTCAACGGTTACGGCCCGACCGAAACCGTGGTCACGCCGCTGTTGTGGCGTGCCGAGGTCAGCGAAACCTGCGATGCGGCGTATGCGCCGATTGGTCGTGGTGTGGCCGGGCGTGGCTTGTATGTGCTGGATGCCGACCTCAATCCGTTGCCGGTCGGTGTCAGCGGCGAGTTGTACCTGGGCGGCGAATGCCTGGCGCGCGGTTATCACCAGCGTCCCGGTATGAGCGCCGAGCGTTTCATCCCCGATCCGTTCGAGGCCGGTGGCCGCATGTACCGCACCGGCGACCTGGTGCGCCAGCGCGAGTGCGGGTTGATCGACTACCTGGGGCGTCTCGACCAGCAAGTGAAGATTCGTGGTTTCCGTATCGAACTGGGCGAAATCGAAGCGCGTCTGCGTGATTGCGCCGGGGTGCAGGATGCCGCCGTGGTGGTGCATGACACGCCGACCGGCAAGCAATTGGTCGGTTATGTGGTGGCGGTCGGTGCTGTTGGGCTGGATCGTCGACTCAAGGCTGAACTGCAAGCACAACTGCCGGACTACATGGTGCCGGCGCGAATCATGGTGCTGGAGCGTTTCCCGCTGTCGGCCAACGGCAAGCTCGACCGTCGCGCACTGCCTACGCCGGAATGGGCGCTCGGCGGTTATCGCGCACCACGCAACGCGCTGGAAACGGCGCTGACCGCGATCTGGCAAGAGGTACTCGGCGTGCCGCAAGTGGGCATCGACGATAATTTCTTCGAACTCGGCGGCGACTCGTTGCAGGTACTCAAAGTCATTTCGCGGGTGCGCAGTCAGCCGCAATTGGGCTTTGAATTGAAGTTGCGCGACTTGATGCAGAAGCCGTGCATCGCCGAACTCAGCGGCTATCAGGCTGCCGAGCCGGCGTCTGCGCCGGACCCGTTGCTGGCGCTGAATGCGCGGATCCCGAACGTGGCGGCGCTGTTCTGCCTGCACGCCGGTTTCGGCACGGTGTTCGACTACGAACCGCTGGCCCGTCGACTGGAAGGCCGGCGCACGGTGTATGGCCTGCAATGTCGGATGCTGCTTGACCCGCTGTGGCAGGACGAGTCGCTGCTGGCCATGGCGCAAGCCTATGCGCAACGGATTCGCAGTCAGCAGGCCAAGGGCCCGTATTACTTGCTGGGTTGGTCATTGGGCGGGGCGTTGACGCAACTGGTCGCTCACGAACTGGAAACCCTGGGTGAAACGGTCGCGTTTGCCGGGCTGGTCGACAGTTACGTAGCGGGCACCGCAGACGCGGGGGACTGGCGCGAGGACTTGGGCGACTTCCTGAAGTTTGTGCCCGGTCTGCCGGCCGATGAGGCTCAGGCATTGATTGCGCTGAAAGCTGCTGATTTGAATGAGCGTGAGGGTTCCACGGCGGTGATCGAGGCGGCCATGCACGGCTCCAATGAGCAAGCTGCGTTGGGCGCGGGCGAACTCACGCAGATCTTCGCCACTGGCTCACGCCTCAAGCAATTGGCGCTGGCGCATCGGCAACTGCCGGCGATTCAGGTCACGGCTCATCGCTGGTGGGTGGCCGAACGCGACGATGAACGTCGGGTGTTTGAGGCTCAGGTCGGTAGCCACGGCGTTGATCGCTTGTTGGCGGGCGGGCATTACGAGTTGCTGCGCGGTGATGAGTTGCTCGACGAGCTTGAAGACCTGTTGGAACACCGTTTGGCCATCGCTTGAAAACAATTGTGGCGAGGGAGCTTGCTCCCGCTGGACTGCGCAGCAGTCCCTCTTTTAGGGGCCGCTTCGCGACCCAGCGGGAGCAAGCTCCCTCGCCACAGGGTTCTCGCTGGTTTCAAGATTGTGTATTGCCCGGTTACTTACCTATTTGTGTGAAGGATTTTCCCATGGCTGTGTTGCCAGAACTTGAAGCTTTTCTAGAACTCGCCGAGTTCGGCCGGATGACCGGCAAAAGTCGCGCGATGCATGAACAGTCGCCGCAACAGGCGCGGATCGATTTCGAAGCGTCGTCGGGGTTTCTCGATGTGCCGCTGGACAGCGTTGCCTGCGAGGACTTCACCATCGCCGCGCGAGATGGCCACAGTTTGTCGGCCAGGGTGTATCGCGATGGGCAAACGGTCGATGGGCTGCAACCGGTGGTGTTGTATTTCCATGGCGGTGGCTACGTGGTCGGCAGTCTCGACTCCCATGATGCGCTGTGCCGGCGGCTGGCCTCCCAAGGCGGTTTTGCCTTGTTGACGGTGGATTATCGTCTGGCGCCGGAATGGCGGTTCCCGACGCCGGTGCAAGATGCCTGCGATGCGGGGAACTGGCTGGTGCGTGAGGGTGCGGCGCGTGGTCTGGACGCAACGCGGGTGGCCGTGGCCGGTGACAGCGTGGGCGCGACGCTGGCCACGGTGTTGTCGATCATGGCGGTGCGTGAACCGGAGGAACTGGCGTTGAAACCCAAGGCGCAATTGTTGGTGTACCCGGTGACGGATGCCACGACCAAGCGCGCGTCGCATCGGGATTTCGCCGAGGGTTATTTGCTGGAGACGCCGACGCTGGATTGGTTCTATGCGCATTACGGGCGTACGCCGGAAGACCTGGCGGATTGGCGGTGTTCGCCGTTGCTGGCGGAGGATCTTTCGGGCGTGGCGCCGGCGCTGGTGTATTTGGCCGGGCATGAT
This sequence comes from Pseudomonas sp. GL-B-26, assembly GCF_019947405.1. NCBI lineage: Bacteria > Pseudomonadati > Pseudomonadota > Gammaproteobacteria > Pseudomonadales > Pseudomonadaceae > Pseudomonas > Pseudomonas sp. GL-B-26. Next base: position 24,786 of record NZ_JAGYGJ010000036.1, read on the forward strand.
CCGTTGCATGACGAAGGGCTGGCGTATGCCGATCGATTGCGTGTGGCGGGGAATGAGGTGACGTTGCTGGAACAGCCGGGTATGACTCATGACTTTTTGCGTATGGCGGGGTTGTTGGGGGAGGTTGAGGGGATTCATGCGGAAGTGGCGGGGTGGGTTCGTTCGCGGCTTTGAATGATCGTTCCCATAAAAAATGCCCGTATCTCGCGATACGGGCATTTTTCATTTCAGCTCAGCCACTCAGAAATCATATTTCGCGGTGATCTGCATGTTGCGCGGCTCGCCGTAGAACGTGGTGCCGAAGTTGCCCAGGCCCGTCTGGTACTTCTTGTCGAAGATGTTGTAGGCATTGGCGGTGAAGCTCAGGTGTTCGTCGTACTGATAACGGGTCATCAGGTCCACGAGGGTGTAGCCACCTTGCTTGAGCATGGTACTGCCGCCCTCGCCACCGCCCACGTTCGGACTGTAGCTCTGGCCGTAAAAAGCGCTCTGCCAGCTGATGCCGCCACCGACGGTGAATTGGTCCAGCGCGCCGGGCAGGCGGTAGGTGGTGAACGTACGAATCACGTGTTCCGGTTTGCTGGTGGCCAGCGGGAAACCGAAGATGCGCTGTTCGTCCTTGTCACGGGTGCGGGCGTAGGTGTAGCCGGCAGACACGTTCCAGTCCTGAGCCAGTGCGCCGGCCAGTTCCAGTTCCACACCATTGGTGGTGGCGCCGTCGGTGGCTTTGAAAATGCCGTCGCCGGTATTCAAATCGGTGCCGATCGATTGAGCGACGTTGTCCTGCTCAATGCGGAAGAAGGCCAGGCTGGCGTTCAGTTTTCCTTCGAAGTAGGCGGCTTTCAGGCCGGTTTCGTAGCTGTCGCCTTCGACCGGTGCCAGGGTCGAACCGTTGATGTCCTTGTTGATCTGAGGCTGGTAGATCTTGGTGTAGCTGGCGTAGACCGAGTAGGTATCGTTCAGGTCATAGACCACACCGGCGTAAGGCGTGACAACGCCATGTTCCTTGTAGCTGGCGTGAGTGTCGGTGAGGGTGCCGCCCGGATAGTACGAGTAATCCTCGTTGTACTTGAAGGTGCTCAGACGGCTGCCGAGGATGAATGACAGGTCGTCGGTCGGACGCAGGCGCGTGGCCAGGTAAAGGCCGTTCTGGCTCTGGGTGCGTTCGTACTTGCCGTTTTTCGGGAACTCCTGTTTCGGCAGGCTACCGTTCCAGTCATAGATGCTGCCCGGCACCAGTTCGAAGGCGCTGGTGTCGTACGTTGCGCCGGTCTGGCGTGAGTGGGACGCCATGAAGCCGGCCACCAGCTCATGCTCGCGACCGCCCAGGGTGAACGGTCCGGAGACGTTCACGTCAGCCGTGTTCTGCACGCGATGACCTTCCCAGCGACCCCAGTAAAGGAAATTGCCTTCGCCCGTGGTGCGGTCCGCAGAACCGCCGCTGGCCGAGGCCAGTTGGGTATCGTGATCGGTGGTTTTCTGGTCGAAGCTGGCCTTGAATTTCCAGTCATTGGCCAGTGCCTGTTCCAGCGACGAGAAGTAGGTGACGCTGTCGAAATCACGACGGCTCCAGTCGGCACCGGGGTTGAAACTGCGAGAGAAGTCGGTACGGCCGCCGTCGGTGAAGTACGGCGCGTTACCGGTCCAGGAGCTGCCGCGCGGGGTGGCACTGGACTTGTCGACGCCCAGGGTCAGCAGGGTGTCGTCGGTCAGGTCGGCTTCCAGGACGCCGTAGAACAGGTCTTTCTTCTGGCTGTAATGGTCGATGTACGAGTCTTTATCCTGAAGGGCCCCGACGAAGCGGCCGCGCACGCTGCCGGAATCGTTCAGCGAACCGGAGATGTCGCCTTCGGTGCGGTAGTTGTCCCAGTAACCGGCGGTGGCACTGACCGAAGCCTTGAATTCCTTGGTCGGCTTCTTGCGCACCAGGTTGACGGTGGCGGACGGGTCGCCCGAGCCGGTCATCAGGCCGGTGGCGCCTTTGATCACTTCGACGCGATCGAGGCTGGCTGCGTCGTCGCTGTTGTTGGGGTTCTCACCGTAAACGCCGTCGTACGGGAGGTTGATGCCATCGTACTGGTAGTTGGTGATGGCGAAGCCACGGGCGGAAAACTCGGTACGGTCACTGTCGTACTTCTGCGCTGTGACGCCGGGGGTGTTGCGCAATACGTCGCCGACGCTCTTGGCGCCGCGATCGTCCATTTGTTGACGCGTCACCACGGTCACCGATTGCGGTGTTTCGCGCAGGGTCAGCGGCAGTTTGGTCGCGGTGGTGGTGGCGCCGGTGGTGTAGGAACCGGTGTCTTCAGTGGTCAGGCCCAGGGCCTGGCCGGAAATGGTGGTCGCGCCCAGTTGCAGGCTCGAGCCGCCGCCGGACACCAGGGTGACGCTGTTGCCGTTGATCTGGAACGAGATGCCGGTGCCTTGCAGCAGGGCCTTCAGGGCGTCGGACGGTTCCAGCGAACCGGACACCGCGCGAGACTTGATCCCTGCAACCTGATCCGGGCTGTAGAGGATTTGCAGATTGGTCTGCATGCCCAGTTCGGTCAGCGCGTTGGAAAGCGATTGACCTGCAATGTTCACTTTTACAGGTGCAGCATTGGCCATCGAGCTCCCCAGCAAGGTGGCGGTCAGCAGTACGCTAGTGAACAGGGTGCGATGCAAAGTCGAGCGCTGTACGGCTAGCGCGAGAGGTGTGCGGCGTGTTTGAGGTCGCATTACTTACCTGAGCTCCTGAAAAAGTGTTGTGCAGAGTTTTTGTTAATAGGAATGATTATTAGACGCAGCACGAACGTAAAACCGGAAAGAAACCCGTCAAATAAATTTCATAAAGAGGCGAAACGCGATCCGTGTAGCAGCTGGCGAAGCCTGCGTTCGGCTGCGCAGCAGTCGCAAAACCAGAATCCGCGGTGCATCAGGCAGACCTCGCGAGCCGGGTTGACGACTGCTGCGCAGCCGAACGCAGGCTTCGCCAGCTGCTACACAGACCGCGGTTTTCTGTTTCAGGCGGGGGCGAGCTCGGTGACGACCCGTCCGCTTTCCATGCGCACCAGTTGGTCCGCCACGTCGAAATAACGGTCATCGTGGGAGATCACGATGATGGTCTTGCCCAGGCGTTTAAGGTCCGGCAGCAGCTCGGTGTAGAAAATCCGCCGGAAGGTCGGGTCCTGGTCGGCCGCCCATTCATCGAACACCAGCACCGGACGTTCCTCCAGCCAGGCATTGACCAGGGCCAGGCGTTTGCGCTGGCCGGTGGAGAGGTCGGTGGTGGTGAAGTTGCCGTCCTTGACGCTGACCTTGTGCGCGATCTCCAGCCGTTGCAGGTATTTGTTGGCGTCTTCGGGGATGTGCGTATCGCCCTGGACCACGTCATCGAACAGGTAATAGTCGGCAAAAATCGTGGTGAACAACTGGCGATAGTCATCGCGGTTTTGCGCGTCGATCGCCTCGCCGTTGACGCGGATTTCACCCTGCTGCGGCGTGTACAGTCCCAGCAACAGTTTGATCAGCGTGGTCTTGCCGCAACCGTTCTCGCCGACAATAAAGGTGATGTCGCCTTGCTTGATCGTCAGGTTCACCGGCCCGAGCTGGAACGGTGCGGCACCTTCGACAGCCGGGAAGCCGAAACGCACATCGGCGAGCTTCAGTTCGTGTACTGCTTGCTTGACGTTGCCTTTATCGCTCAGCAGCAGATGAGGTTCCGGGGTGGAAAACTGCTCCGACAGTTCGGCGATGCGGCGAAAGGCGATCTGCGCGCGACTGACGATCGGCAAGGTGCTGATCAAATGCTCCAGCGGGCCTTTCATATAAAGCAGCACCAGCACGAAGCCGCTCATCACAGTTTTGTCGGCACTCGGCCAAAAGGTTTGCAGCGCGAGGGCCAGGCCGATGACCACGAAGAACAGCATCGAGCCGAAGGTCTTGGCAATCACGAAAGTGTTGATGGAGCGCACCTGGGTGTTGCAGATGAACTCGGCGGTGGCCTTGATGCCCGAGACGAACATGCGCTGGCGGCGTGGGCGATGAATGCGCAGTTCCTTGGCGCCTTCGGCAATCGCGTTGTAGTGCTTTTGCAGTTCATCTTCGGCCTCACGGGCGGCCATGAAACCCTGCACCCCTTTGCTCTGGGCGTAGGCCTGAATGGCGGTGCCGATCAGGATGGCGGCGACCATGATCAGGAACATCGGCCACGACAGAATGGCCAGGTAGCCCATGCAACCCAAGGTCACGGTGACGGAAATGGCCAGCGGCGCGAAGGCGAAGGCGAAGTCGCTGATGGTGTCGACGTCGTGGGTCAGCACCGGGATCAGGCGGTGGCTGCGATAGCGCTCGATCTGTTCGATCGGTGCCGACAGGACTTTTTCACCCAGCTGTTTACGCAGCTTGGCGATGATGTGCTGGCCGACATAGTTGGTGCCAATGTCCGAGCAGATCGAACTGGCCAGTGCCAGCAGGCACAGGCCGGCGAACAGGGCGACGACGCCCTGGGTCAGGCCGGTGTCCGAATGCAGGGCGTTGTTGATGGTCGCCAGCAATACCGTGACGCTCAGGCCGCCGACCATGCCCAGGAAAATGGACGCGGCGACGATGAGCCGAAAGGGTTTCAACAGGGCGAACAATTCGCCGATGGCGCCACGGGTAGGCTGGGTCATGGAAGACAGTTCCTTGGGTCGTGAAGGCAGATACCCAGTAGAACGTCTGGTGGAAGGCTTAATTTAGAAGGGCGCCGATTGGCGGCGGGACGTGCCACACAAAACCCTACTACAGAGAGCACAGTCATCCAGAAAACTCTGGCTTAGAGGTCGCGCACGATGCGGAACCCCATCCAGTCGCCACGCTCTTGCGGGTACTGGCTGTTGCGGTTGCCGGAGCGGGAGAACACCGGTGCTTCGCCCCAGTCGTTGCCGCGAATCCGCACGGCTTCGCATTTGGGCTCGACCCAGGCGCTGCCATCGGTGGGGGCACCAACGTAGTCCGGGTGTTCGCAGTCCTCGACCCATTCGTAAACGTTGCCGTGCATGTCGTACATGCCAAAGGCGTTCGGCGGGTAGCTGCCCACTGGCGAGCTGAAGCTGTAACCATCCGCCGGGCCATAGGTGTTGGCGTGTTTGCTGATGCTGTATGCCTTGCCTTCATCGAACGGGAAGGGGAACGGCCCTTTGCTGCCGCCACGCGCGGCATATTCGCGTTGGGCCTCGCTGACCATGCGGTACGTCTGCCCGGTTTTTTTCGACAGCCAGGCGACGTAGTTTTTCACGTCGTCGAAGTTCATGCACACCGCCGGCTGACGCGGGCTCTGCGGATAGCGCGGCTTGCTGGCGACGCACTCGCGACCCGGCCGGGTGTCGCCGTTGGCGATGGTCACGCCACTCTCGCGCACGTAGCTGTCCCATTCACCAGCGGTGACCTGGAAGCGGCTCATGGCGAACGGTTTGGCGAAGGTCACTTCGTGCATCGGACTTTCATCAGGCTCGCGCCCGACTTCGTCATCGGGGGTGCCCATGGTGAAGGTGCCGGCGGGCAGCACGACCATTTCCGGGCAGTCCCGGCAGTCTTTGAACACCTTGCCCGGTTGCGCCGCGGCGGCAGCCTGAGCGGCGCCAGGCAGCAGGCCTGCCACGAGTGCGGTCAGGGCCAGTGCCTTGAGCGGCAGGTTCAGCAGATCTCGGTTCATGTGTTATCTCAACTTAAAAGAAAACGGGTGTCCCTGTGGCGAGGGAGCTTGCTCCCGCTGGACTGCGTAGCAGTCCCTTTCTTTGGGGCCGCTTCGCTGCCCAGCGGGAGCAAGCTCCCTCGCCACAGGGTTCTGCATTAGGCGGTCTTATTCAGCAGGGCCATGAAACGGTCGATATCGTTTTCGGTGTTGAGCAGGCCGGGGGCGATGCGGATTACCGGGCCGACGTCGCGGTCCACCGAGTCGCAGACCACGCGGTTTTCCATCAGTTGGACGGCGACTTGTTCGCAGTCGCGATCCTTGATCCGGAAGAAGGTAAAACCGGCCGACAGGTCCGGGCTCTTTGGCGTCACCAGTTCGATCTGCGGGTGCTCCAGCAAGCGGTTTTTCGCATAGGTATTGAGCGCGTGGATGCGCGCCTGCACCTCGGCCTTGCCGAGGTCCAGGTGCAGCTTGAAAGCTTCATTCAGGGCCCAGCGATGCTCAAAGCTGTGATAGCCACCGGGGGTCATGATGGTCGAGAAGGTGGTGGCTTCGGAGAACGTCGGAATGGTCGGCGTCACGTCCTTGAGCTCGGTCGAACGGGCGCAGATGATCCCGGTACCGCGCGGGCCGAACATCCATTTGTGCGTGCCGGCAATGAAGAAATCGCAGTGCATGTCGGGGAAGTCGAGGTCCTCGACGCCGAAGCCATGGACGCCGTCGACCACATACAGGATGCGGTCCTTTTCCTCGCGGTTGCGATTCTGTTCGTCCACCAGTTTGCCGATCTCGCCGATTGGCAGTTTCACGCCGCTGCCCGATTGCACCCAGGTCATGCCGAGCACTCGGGTTTCCGGGCGAATGCCTTTGGCAATCGAGCCCAGCACTTCATCCACGGAAATACTGTGGCTGTTCTCGAACAGCTTGAGCTTGCGAACCTTGACCCCGTCCTTTTGCTGGCGGTAAGCCAAGGCATAGTTGGTGGCGTAGTGTTCGTGTTCGCTGGTGAGGATTTCCTGGTCGGGGCGCACATGAATGCCACCGTAGATCAGCGACAGGCCTTCGGTGGTGCTACCGGTGAGGGCGATCTGCTCAGGCTTGGCCTTGAGATAGCGACCGGCCCAGACGCGCACGTCCTGCTCGCGTTTTTCGGTTTCCCCCAGGTCCCAGTCCATGGTCCGGCCGGGGTTGCGGTCGAGGTTGGCGCGGTGCATGTCGATGGCGTCACGCACCGGTTTGGGGTGCGAGGTCACCAGAAAGTTGGCGAAGTGCAGGTAATCCGGATCCTGATTGAACATCTGGCGTAGTTGCGCCCATTTATCCTTAGGCAGCGGCGCAGGATTGGCGGCCAGCGCCGGCAGGTTCACGGCAGCACCCAAGGGCAGGCCGGCCGCGAGAATGCCGGCCTGCTTGAGGAATGAACGACGGTTGGTCATGAGTTCGGTTCGCTTTTGCAAAAAAGGGGATCAGTTTTTCGCCACAGGCTTGGAGGACTTCTGCACCTGGTCCCAGACCCGCAGGAAGTTGCCGCCCCAGAGCTTGGCGATATCGGCTTCGCCGTAGCCGCGACTGATCAGTTCGGCCGTTACGTTGCGTGCCTCGCTGACGTCTTTCCAGCCGTCCAGGCCGCCGCCGTCGTTGAAGTCGGAGCTGATGCCGACATGGTCGATGCCGATTTTCTTCACCGCGTAGTCGATCGCGTCGCCGTAGTCCTTGAGCGTGGCCTTGGGTTCTTCATCGACAATCGCGTAGAGCTGGCTGGCGTACTCGCCGAAACGTTGCTCGGACCAGACGGTGATCACCGGATCGCCCGGCATCAGCGCCATCTCCAGGCCTTGCAGCGGTTGCAGGTCGAAGCGTGCGCGCAGGGCGTTGAGTTTGTCCTGGGTGGCCTGGCTGAGCGGGCGGATGTAAGTCGGGAAACCGACAATCTGCACCACGCCGCCGCTGTTTTTGATCAGTTGCATTTCCTGGTCGCTGAGGTTGCGCGGGATGTCCACCAACCCGCGTGGTGCCGAGTGGGACGCGACCATTGGCGCACTGCTCAGCTGGGCAACTTGCTCCAGCGCCTTGGTCGACATCTGCGAGACGTCGATGATCACGCCGAGGTCGTTGAGGCGGTGCACGGCCTGCTTGCCGATCTCCGAGAGGCCGCCGAGGGCGTCGCGGGAATCGTTGAAAAACGGCAACGGCCGGGATGAGTCAGCCCAGGCGTTGTTGCCCACGTAGCTGAAGCCGAACATGCGCATGCCGCGTGCCGCCCACTTGTCCAGGGCGTTCAGGTCATTGCCCAGCGGATAGGCGTTGAGCATGCTCATGAAAATCGCGAACTTGCCTTCGCCATGCAGGCGGCGGAAGTCGTCGGGGGTGTAGGCGATGGCGACTTGATTGGGGAAGTCGCGAACCATGGTGCTGATGATTTTGTAGCGGGTTTCCTGCTCGAACCGTGCTTCGTCGACGAAACCGGCGGTGGGGCGGTGCGGGGCGTTGGCGCCGTTCCAGATTTCCGGCCAGCCGAAAATCGTCAGGGCTGCACCGGACAAGCGTCCACGCCCGGTCTTGGCCAGGTCGAACTGCCCGGTGCCGTCCTTGTCGGCTTCATTGCCGGCGGTGCCGAAGTCCAGCGGGACGGTGACGTGGCTGTCGAAGGAGAGGATTCGCTCGTGCAGCTCATCGGCCTGTTTCATCACCTTGACCGGGTAACCGGGATTGTCCTTGAACCAGTGATCCCAGGCCGCAAAGCCTGCACCGGCGCTGATCGCCAGGGCCAGCGGCAGGCCGATGTAAAGAGCCTTTTTCGAACGTGGTTTTGTCATGTTCATCTCAGTCAGGTTCGTTGCCCCGGTGTGGGGGGCTTTGCTATCTGGGATGGACGAGTGATCCCGTTGGAAATTTAGGGTGGAGCTGATGGCCTCATCGCGAGCAGGCTCGCTCCCACAGGGATTTTGCGAACACCAAAGATCCACTGTGGGAGCCAGCCTGCTGGCGATGCTGTTAAATTTTTGAAGGGGGTGAACGTTCTAGCTTGGATAAAGCCTGCTTCATGGCTGACACAGGTAGGGCAATGACGATTTCTCGACGATGGTTCATGGCAGGCCTGGCGCTGACCGGCGCCGCCGTGCCTGCGGTTTTTTATGGGCATCGTGAATGGACGAAACCGGATCCGACGATCACCCCCGGCGAAGCGTCATTCGATGTTGCGGATGTCGCTGGCCAGCATTTGGCGAACACCTTGCGCGGTGTCTGGCGGATTCGTTTCGAGGGGGCTGACGCCGGCATCGAAGGCCTGCCACGGGACGGGCTGGAGGTGTTTCTCGACATCGGTCACAAAGGTCGCGGCTTGAGCGGGTTCCTCGACACCGCCGAGCGTTTGCGCTCGAGCGAGCTGCCGCGTTACCGGGTGCTCGGCGATCTGGCCGGCGCCAAACCGGCGCAATTGAGCTGGCGACTGCTCAGCGCCAGCGGCGCAGCGGATTACGAATTCAGCATGGCGCTGGACGAAGTCTGGGCCGGTTTCGGCAATGCTGGCAGCGGCACCCTCAGTGGTCGGGTGTTGAATCTGGATCGTCCGTTGATGTTGACGGCCCAGGACAATCGCTTCATTGCCGTCAAACGCGTGTTCCCCGAAGCCCGCGAGCGCACCGGTCTCAATCCGCCACTGCTGGCCTGGCTGGTGTCCCCGGAGCATCGGCTGTTTCACCAGCTCTGGCATGCCTCCCGGGACAAATGGCACACGTTGTCCGAAGACAAGCGCGGCGCCCTGCGCGGCATTGGCTGGCAGCCTGGCCCGCGAGACAAGGAGCGTGATGCCCGTGGCGAGCGCAAGGATCGTAACGGCTCGGGCGTGGATTTCTTCTTCATGCACCGGCACATGCTCGGCAAGGCGCGCTCCCTGCAAGACTTGCCGTCCTGGTCGCACTTCCCCTTGCCACAGCCGGAACTGGCGCGGGATCGGGTCGGGTTCGCCCGTTATTTCGACAACCACGACGGCACCGCGCTGCCGCCGACCTGGCTGGCCGACGACGATGCCGAGTATTCGCAATGGGTCAGCGACATCAAGACCACCGAGACCTACCACAGCAATTTCCAGGTCTGGGAATCGCAGTATCGCGATCCGCGTTACCTGTCGAAATTGACCTTGGGTCAGTTTGGTTCAGAGGTTGAATTAGGGCTGCACGACTGGCTGCACATGCGTTGGGCCTCGGTGCCACGTGATCCGTCCAACGGTCAGCCCGTGCCGTTTGCCCGGGATCCGGCGGACTTTTCCGCGCGCTGGTATGCGCCGGAAAACGACTTTCTGGGTGACCCGTTTTCGTCTCATGTAAACCCGGTGTTCTGGCATTTTCACGGCTGGATCGACGATCGTCTGGAAGACTGGTTCCGTGCGCACGAGCGCTTTCATCCGGGGGAGGTCAGTCGGCTTGAGGTCAATGGCGTGGCGTGGTTTGCGCCTGGGCGTTGGGTCGAGATCGATGATCCGTGGCTCGGCCCGAGTACCCATGGTTGCAGTACTACGCCGGGATTGCAGAGCGGAAAGTCAGTGGAGATGGACCCGGAAACCATGAAGCTGGCGTTGCGGATTACCTTTGGCGATGACGAGAAGAAACTGGCGGATCTTTTCCGCAAGGTGCCGCAGCGGCCTTGGTATGCGCGGCATTTGAAGGCTAAGCCGATTACCAGTTAATCAGGCATACCGGGTTATCGTTCAATCGCGAGCAGGCTCGCTCCCACACTGATCTCCAGCGGACACAGAATCTGCATTCGGCGCTGATCAAATGTGGGGGCGAGCTTGCTCCGGGCGGCGTTCCGACGATGGCGGACTCACTGGCGACTCAAATCACAGAACCTGCCACCCTCCGCCCAACGCCTTGTACAACGCAATACTCGCCTGCAACCGCGACAACCGCAGTTGCACATTCAAATCCTGCGCCGCATACAGCGTGCGCTGTGTCTCCAGCACCGTCAGCAAATCCTCGGCACCGGCCTGATAACGGCTTTGCGCGATGTTGAACGCGGTCTGCGCCTGGTTCAGTTCTTCACTTTGCCACTGCCGCTGCTCGTCCAGGCCGCGAATGCTGTTCAACGCTTTTTCCACATCGGCGAAGCCATTGATGATCGCCCCGCGGTATGTCTCCAGGAGTTCTTCCTGACGGGCCGTGGCCTTGTCGCGCTGGGCACTCAGGCGACCATTGTTGAAGACCGGCGCGAGCAGTCCGGCGGTGAGGTTGTAGAAGGGGTTACGCAGGACGTCGGCGGCGCGGTCGGCACCGGAGCCGATTTCTGCACTCAGGGTCACAGCCGGCAACATGGCGGCGCGGGCGACGGTGACGTTGGCTTGTGCGGCAGCCAATTGAGCTTCGGCGCGGGCGATGTCCGGGCGACGGCTGATCAGCTCGCTGGGCAGGCCAGCGCCAATGGTCGGCCATGACAATTGATCAAAGCGTTCCTGGCCCAAAGACAATGCCTGCACCGGCCGGCCGAGCAGGGCGGCAAGGCTGATTTGTGCGTCCTGGGCCTGTTGCTGCACCAGCGGCAATTGTCGTTGTTGCGCGGCGACCAGGCTCTTCTGTTGCGCCAGTTCCAGCGCGGTTGCCGAGCCTGAGTCAAAACGCGTCTGCACCAGTTTCAAGACATTCTGCGCGTTCGCCAGGTTCAACTCGGCGATGCGACTTTGCTCATGTAACGACAAGCTTTGCGCGTAGCTGTTGGCGACACCGCTGAGCAGCGTCAACTCCACCGTCGCCTGATCGAATTCGCTGGCCTGCAAGCCGAATTGCGCACTGTCGCGGGAGGCGCGTTGGCCGCCCCAGAAGTCGATTTCGTAAGTGGCGCTGAGGTTGGCGTTAAAGTAATCGACGGCCTTGTTATCGCCGTCGGCATCGAGCTGGCTGTAGCCGTTGCCGCGCAATAGTTTCTGCCGATTGGCGTTCAGGCCGGCCTTGACCTCCGGCAGCAGCGAGCCACCGGCAATCACGGTGTCGGCTTGCGCTTGACGCACCCGAGCGATAGCAGCGGCCAGATCGTAACTGCCGACCCGCGCCTGTTCGATCAGGCGATCCAGCTGCGGGCTGCCGAACTGCGTCCACCATTGCAGGTGGCTGCGGGTAGCGCTTTCAGTGTGTGGCGATTGCCAGGCGGCGGGCGGCTGGAGGCCACTGTCCGGGCGCTGGGCGGGACTGCCGCAGGCGCCGAGCAACAGGCATAGGGTCAGCAGGCTGAGTTGCGGCTTCATGGAGAGATCATTCACTGGTAAGGGCCGTGACCGGGTCGAGTCGGGCAGCTTTGCGGGCCGGCATAAAGCCGAAGACAACACCGGTGATCAGGGCGCAGCCGAAGGCGCCGAGCACCGCTATCAAGGAGAACGCCACGGCGACTTCGCTGAGGATCAGCACGCCGCCGACGATCAGCGCCAGGGCAATCCCGGCAAGCCCGCCGACCACCGAAAGCATCACCGCTTCGGTGAGGAACTGGCGCAGGATGTCCCGTTGTCGGGCACCGGTGGCCATGCGGATACCGATCTCCCGAGTCCGTTCGCGCACGGTCATGAGCATGATGTTCATCACACCGATCCCGCCCACCAGCAACGAAATCGCGGCAATCGAGCCGAGCATCAGCGATAGGGTATTTTGCGTGCGTGCCTCGGCCTGAATCATTGCCGCGTTGTTGGTCAGTTCGAAATCCTTTTTGCCGTTGTGCAGGCGCAGCATCAACTGCTCGATGGCTTTTTCCGTCTCTTTGACCTTGCGCGCATCGGCAGCGGCGATGGCCACGTATTCGGGGTTGTGGGTGCCGAACAGCCGCACGCTGGCAGCGGAATAGGGGATGGCGATGCGGTCGTCGCTGTCGGAGTCGCCGGAGCTGGCGCCTTTTTCTGCGAGCACGCCAACCACCTGGAACGGCACGTTCTCAATCAGGATGTATTGGCCGATCGGGTTAGTGACGTCCTTGAGCAACTTGGTCCGCACCTTGTGGCCGATGACTGCGACGGCTGCTGCGTTGCGTTCATCTTCCTGGGTGAAGTAGCTGCCTTCTACCACCGGCCAGTTGAAAATCGCCGGGAAATGGGTGTCGTTGCCGCCGACGTAACTCAAGTGGTCGAGGTTGCCGAAACGCACCCCGGCCTCTTGACCGTTGACCGGCATGATCCGAGTCACCTGCGGCAGGCTTCCCACCGCCGCGACGTCATCCAGGGTGACGACGCCCTGCGGCGTTCGCGGGTTTGGGGACGAGCCGCTGAGGTAAATGATGTTGGAACCGAACGCGCCCATTTGCGCCATCACCTGACGCTTGCTGCCTTCTCCGACCGCCAGCATGACCACCACCGACGCGACGCCGATGATGATCCCGAGCAGCGTCAGCGCGGTGCGAAAACGGTTGATCCACATCACCCGCCACGCGGCTTGCACCGCATCGACCAGTTCGCCTTTCCAGGCCCCGGTGGCTTCCGCGCCTTCGCTCAGGCGCTTGCGTAAGTCCACCGCTTGCAGCGCGCCAGGGTTGGCCGAGGTCTGCGCTTCGGGGTTGTCCCGGGCGCTGTCGCTGATGATCAGCCCGTCGCGAATTTCGATGATGCGTTTGGCCCGGGCCGCGACTTCGCGGTCGTGGGTGATGAGGATCACCACGTGGCCCTGGCTCGCCAGTTCGTCGAGCAAGGTCATGACCTCGGCACCGCTGTGGCTGTCGAGGGCGCCAGTGGGTTCATCGGCGAGGATGATGTGGCCGCCGTTCATCAAGGCGCGGGCGATGGACACCCGTTGTTGCTGGCCGCCGGAGAGCTGGTGCGGACGATTGCCGGTACGCGAGGCCAGCCCGAGGCGGTCGAGCAGGGCGGCAGCGCGGGCGTGGCGTTCGGCGGCCGGAGTGCCGGCATAGATGGCCGGCATCTCGACGTTTTCCTGGGCCGAACCGGACGGGATCAGGTGATAACCCTGGAACACAAAGCCGAAGGCTTCGCGGCGCAGCCAAGCCAGTTCGTCGCTGTCGAGTGCGGCAACGTTTTCCCCGGCGAAACGGTATTCGCCTGAGGTCGGACGGTCGAGGCAGCCGAGGATGTTCATCAGCGTCGACTTGCCGGAGCCGGAAGCACCGACGATCGCCACGAATTCCCCGGCGTGGATCGACAGGTCGATGCCGCGCAGTACGTGAACTTCCGGTGAATCGCCGCCGCCGTAAGCTTTGCGGATGTCGTACAGGTCGATCAGGGGCGTCAGCATTCAGCCGCCACTCCCGTCGGCCGGGCCGATCAACAGGTGATCGCCTTCCTGCAAACCGTCGAGGATCTGCACCCGCAGGCGATCGCTGATGCCGGTGCGGACGTCGCGCTGCTCGATGCTGCCGTTTTTGGCGACGACCTGGGCAATTTGCATATTCGCTTCAGTGCCCGCCTGCAACGCCGCGATAGGCGCAGTCAGGGTGTTTTTCGCCTGATCCGAAACGAAGAAGACCTGGGTGGTCATTTCCGCCATCAGCGCATTGTCGGCGTTGTCGACGTCGAGCAACACGGTGTACAGCACCACGCGAGCACTGCCGCTTTTGCTCGAACTGGCGGGGCTGCCGCCGCCCTGGCTGGTCTGGTCCAATGGCTTGGGCGGCACCGGCAAAATTTGCCGCACGGTGCTGTTCCAGCGACGGTTGCCGCCGCTGAGGGTGGTGAACCAGGCCGTCATCCCGGGTTTGACGTGACCGATGTCGGCTTCCGACACCTCGGCCCAGACGGTCATCGGCGACAACTTGGCGATGCGCAGAATCAGTGGCGTTTGTTGCTGGGCGTTGAGGGTCTGGCCGACCCGGGCGTCGAGTGCAACGACGGTGCCGCTCATGGGCGCATAAATTCGGGTGTAACCGAGTTCCGCCTGATCGCTGCGCAGGCTGGCCTGGGCCTGGCGGATCTGTGCCTGGAACATGTCGATACGGGCCTGGGTGGCGCGCAGTTCGGCCTCGGCGGTCTGCACGTCTTCTTCGCGGGTGGCGCCACCGGCCTTGAGGTTTTGCTGACGCTGGAATTTCTGCCGGGCGAGGTCGTGCTGCGCCCGTTGTTCCTGCAGCTGTGCCTTGAGGTTTTCGATGGAGAAACGCCCAGCGTCGAGTTTGGCCTGTTGAGTGGACGGATCAATCTCCACCAGCAACTGGCCTTCCTTGACCACATCGCCGACTTCCACGTGGAGCTTGTGGATCTGCCCGGACGCCTGGGCACCGACGTCGACATAACGTCGAGGTTGCAGGGTGCCCAGGGCCGTGACGCTGCTTTCGATGTCGGCGCGGGTGACCTGCACGGTGGCGAACTGGTCGCGGCCGGGCGGGACGATCTGCCAGGCGGCCACGGCGATAACGGGAATCAGACAAAGTGCTACAAGCAGGGCGCGTCGGGTCTGTCGGGGACGTTTCATGCAGGGTTCCGGCCAATGAATATCGGCCCGTCGCTCAGCCTGCGCACAAAATCGGGCAACAGCAGAGCGCTGTCGGGGGACCGACAGAGACGGGGAGCTGTCCTGTAAACGATGAACGTACCGGGGAATTTAGGCGCGGACACATAGCGTTACACGTGTAGCCCAAGACTATTTGTCAGGCAAGGTGAAGCAATACTTTAAATCTATATGAGAATTACTATAAATTACGCACCTCAAACTGCCACTATCGTGCCACTGCCTATTTCGGCGGTCGCCGATCTGGCTCAAGGACAGAAACCGCACCCCTGCGGCCGGGAGTCATGTTGGAAAACTACTATCGCGAGCTGGTGTGTTTTTTGAACGCCAAGCTGGGCAACCGTCAGGTGGCCGAAGATGTGGTGCATGACGCTTATCTGCGGGTATTGGAGCGCTCCAGCGACACGCCGATCGAGCAGCCTCGGGCGTTCCTGTATCGCACCGCGCTCAATCTGGTGATCGACGACCATCGGCGCAATGCCCTGCGTCAGGTCGAGTCGCTGGAAGTGCTCGACAACGAAGAGCGCTACTTCACCCCATCCCCTCATCACAGCCTCGATCATGGCCAACGCCTGGAGATGCTCCAGCGTGCGTTGGCTGAATTACCCCGGTTGTGCCGCGAGAGTTTCCTGCTGCGCAAGATCGAAGGTCTGTCGCATCCGGAAATTGCTGAGCACCTTGGTATTTCGCGCGCGCTGGTGGAGAAGCACATCGTCAATGCCATGAAGCATTGCCGCGTGCGGATGCGGCAGTGGGACGCCCACTGATCTCTTCTCTCTAAATTTTTTTTCATTGTCCTCGTTCCTACTCAACAGACGACCTGCTGTCCTGCATCAGGTCACTTAGGCTTATTCCCCTTGTTGAGGGGTTCATCCAGAGGACACTGGAAATGACACAGGCAATTGCATCGCCCATCGTTCACGACCTGATCGGCGTCGGTTTCGGCCCTTCGAACCTGGCGCTGGCCATCGCTCTGCAAGAGCGCGGGCCGAGTCAGGGCGAGCTGGATGTTCTGTTTCTCGACAAGCAGGCCGACTACCGCTGGCACGGCAACACCCTGGTGACCCAGAGCGAGTTGCAGATCTCCTTCCTCAAGGACCTGGTGACATTGCGCAACCCGACCAGCCCGTACTCCTTCGTCAACTACCTCAAGCACCACGGTCGTCTGGTGGACTTCATCAACCTGGGCACCTTTTATCCGTGCCGCATGGAGTACAACGATTACCTGCGCTGGGTCGCCGGGCAATTTGCCGAGCAGAGCCGCTACGGCGAAGAAGTGCTGACCATCGAGCCGGTGTTGCACAACCAGCAGGTCGAAGCGCTGCGGGTGATCTCGCGTGATACCCAGGGTCAGCAGCACGTTCGCACCGCCCGTTCGGTGGTGGTCAGTGCCGGCGGGACACCACGCATTCCCGAAGCCTTCAAGGCGCTCAAGGGTGACAGCCGGGTGTTCCACCACTCCCAGTACCTGGCGCAGATGGCCAGGCAGCCGTGTGTGAACAACCAGCCGATGAGCATCGCGATCATCGGTGGCGGGCAGAGCGCGGCGGAAGCGTTCATCGATTTGAACGACAGCTTCCCGTCGGTGCAGGTGGACATGATCCTGCGTGGCTCGGCCCTGAAACCGGCGGACGACAGCCCCTTCGTCAACGAAGTGTTCTCGCCGGAGTTCACTGATCTGGTGTTCCAGCAGGCGAGCAGCGAGCGCGAGCGTCTGGTCAACGAGTACCACAACACCAACTATTCGGTGGTGGACATCGACCTGATCGAACGCATCTACGGCATCTTCTATCGCCAGAAAGTCTCGGGCATTGCGCGCCATGCGTTCCGTACCCTGACCACTATCGAAAAAGCCACCGCCACCGAGCGCGGCATCGAGTTGGCCGTGCGCAACAACGCCACCGGTGAAGTCACGGTCCGTCATTACGACGCCGTGGTGTTGGCCACCGGTTACGAGCGCCAGATGCACCGCAAACTGCTGGCGCCGCTGGAGCAGTACCTGGGTGACTTCGAGGTAGACCGTAATTACAAACTGATCACTGACGAGCGCTGCAAGGCCGGCATCTATATGCAGGGCTTCTGCCAGGCCAGCCACGGCTTGAGCGACACCTTGCTGTCGATCCTGCCGATTCGCGCCGATGAGATTGCCGGTTCGTTGTATGACCATGGCAAGAACCGTGGGCATGGCCGTTCGGTGATGGATTTACTGTTGGCGACTGCCAGCTAAGATTTTGTGGCGAGGGGGCTTGCCCCCGTTGGGGTGCGAAGCGCCCCCAAAACCGGTGAATCGGGTTTGTCAGTCAGACCGCATTTTCCGGTTTCACGACTGCTTCGCAGTCGAACGGGGGCAAGCCCCCTCGCCACAGGTTTTTGCTAAAGCTGAACCCTTCCTGAAGAACCCCGCGATTCCCCCTCCAGACGCCTTTGCTTCGTTTACTCTCCAGAAATCGGGGCGTAAGCTTCGCGCGTTTTCAATCAATAGCGGAGACCCACAGTGGGTACTTGTTCGAGTGACAGTAGTCGGCCGGTTTCGATAACCGGCACCTTCCCGGCAAGATAACGCGCAATTTTTTTGTGCCGTTTTCTCGCCGACAAGCGAGCAGCGGCATCCCGATCGCGGCCAGTCCTGGTCCGTGTCCCGACGTCCCTCTCATCGACGCTGAACCGTGCGTGATGTTCGACTGTGTGTCGTCATCGCGGCGCATCGACACGCCTGCTCGACGGTTTCCCGGCTGACCCTGGGGGAACTGCCATGAACCTGACCCTGCTCAAAGAATTCTTCGCTGGATTCCTGCGCACCCGCCACATCGCCCGACACTTCCGTCGACTGGCGCTGCTGGAGAGCTTCACCGACACCACGGTCAGCCGCGAGGTGCCGCCCACCCTGGCGCAAACCCTGGTGAGCGCCGCCAACAGCGACACCGGCCAATTGCTGGACAACCTCGGCAGCCACACCGATGGCCTGAGCGAACTGGAAGCCGATGCATTGCGCGTGCAATTCGGCCTCAACGAAGTCGAGCACGAACAGCCTCTGCCCTGGTGGACGCACCTGTGGCACTGCTACAAAAACCCGTTCAACCTGCTGCTGACCTTGCTCGCGGTCATCTCCTGGCTGACCGAAGACATGAAAGCCGCCATCGTGATTTTCTCCATGGTGGTGCTCTCGACCTTGCTGCGCTTCTGGCAGGAAACCAAATCCAACCAGGCCGCCGACGCGCTCAAGGCAATGGTGAGCAACACCGCCACGGTGTTGCGTCGGGATGCGCAACGTACCGAGCTGCCGATCAAGCAACTGGTGCCAGGCGACCTGATCGTGCTCTCGGCCGGCGACATGATTCCCGCCGATTGCCGGGTGCTCGGCGCCAAGGATTTGTTCGTCAGCCAGGCCGCGATGACCGGCGAATCGATGCCGGTGGAAAAATTCCCCCGTCAGCAGGACAGTGACACCCGCAACCCGCTGGACCTCGACAACATCCTGTTCATGGGCACCAACGTGGTGTCCGGCACGGCCATGGCGGTGATTCTCACCACCGGCAACAACACCTATTTCGGCGCCTTGGCGCAGCGGGTCGGCGCTACGGATCGCGCACCCACCTCATTCCAGACCGGGGTCAACAAAGTCAGCTGGCTGTTGATCCGTTTCATGTTCGTCATGGCGCCGCTGGTGCTGTTCATCAACGGTTTCACCAAGGGCGACTGGACCGAAGCGTTGCTGTTCGCGCTGTCGATTGCCGTGGGGCTGACCCCGGAAATGCTGCCGATGATCGTCACCTCGACCCTGGCCAAAGGCGCGGTGTTCCTGTCGCGCAAAAAAGTCATCGTCAAACGCCTCGACGCGATCCAGAACTTCGGCGCCATGGACGTGCTGTGCACCGACAAGACCGGCACCCTGACTCAGGACAAAATCTTCCTGGCGCGTAACGTCGATGTCTGGGGCAACGATTCCGATGACGTATTGGAAATGGCCTACCTCAACAGCTACTACCAGACCGGGCTGAAAAATCTGCTGGACGTGGCGGTGCTCGAACAC
Source organism: Pseudomonas sp. GL-B-26 (assembly GCF_019947405.1). Lineage (NCBI taxonomy): Bacteria > Pseudomonadati > Pseudomonadota > Gammaproteobacteria > Pseudomonadales > Pseudomonadaceae > Pseudomonas > Pseudomonas sp. GL-B-26. Next base: position 43,894 of record NZ_JAGYGJ010000036.1, read on the forward strand.
GTGGAAGTCCACCGTGAACTGAAAGTCGGTACCGCGTTTCGCAAGGTCGACGAAATCCCGTTCGACTTCACTCGCCGACGCATGTCGGTGGTGGTCGCCGAGCGTGATCATTCGCACCTGCTGATCTGCAAGGGCGCGGTGGAAGAAGTGCTGGCGGTGTGCACGCGGGTGCGTCACGGCGAGGTCGATGAAGCACTGAGCGATGAACTGCTGGCGCGGATTCGTCAGGTCACCGCATCGTTCAACGCCGAAGGCTTGCGCGTGGTGGCGGTTGCAGCGCGGCCGATGATTGAAGGGCGCGATACCTACAGCCTGGCGGATGAACAGGCGCTGACGCTGATCGGTTACGTGGCGTTTCTCGATCCACCGAAGGAAAGCACCGCACCGGCCCTCAAAGCCCTTGCCGCTCACGGCGTGGCCGTGAAAGTGCTGACCGGCGACAACGAACTGGTGACCGCGAAGATTTGCCGCGAAGTCGGCCTGGAGCAGCAGGGGCTGTTGATGGGTAACGACATCGAGCGCATGAGCGACGCCGAACTGGCGGTGGCGGTGGAGACCACCAACGTTTTCGCCAAACTCACCCCGTCGCACAAGGAACGCATCGTGCGTTTGCTCAAGGGCAACGGTCATGTGGTCGGTTTCATGGGTGACGGCATCAACGACGCGCCAGCCCTGCGTACCGCCGACATCGGCATTTCGGTGGACAGCGCCGTCGACATCGCCAAGGAAGCGGCGGACATCATCCTGCTGGAGAAAAGCCTGATGGTGCTGGAGGAGGGCGTACTGGAAGGGCGACGGACCTTCGCCAACATGCTCAAGTACATCAAAATGACCGCCAGCTCGAACTTCGGCAACGTGTTCTCGGTGCTGGTGGCCAGTGCGTTCATCCCGTTCCTGCCGATGCTGCCGATGCACCTGCTGGTGCAGAACCTGCTCTATGACATTTCGCAGATCGCCATCCCGTTCGATAACGTCGATGAAGAAATGCTGAAAACACCACAGCGCTGGCAGCCGGCGGACGTCGGGCGCTTCATGCTGTTTTTCGGACCGATCAGCTCGATCTTCGACATCACCACGTTTGCCTTGATGTGGTACGTCTTCGACGCCAATACCCCGGACCATCAAACCCTGTTCCAGTCCGGCTGGTTCGTGGTCGGGCTGCTGACCCAGACGCTGATCGTGCACATGATCCGCACCCCGAAAATCCCGTTCCTGCAAAGCCGGGCGGCGATGCCACTGATGGTAATGACTGGAATCATCATGGCCGTCGGCATCTTCCTGCCGATGGGACCGCTGGCGCACTACTTCAAATTGCAGGCGCTGCCGTCGCTGTACTTCGTGTTCCTGCCGGTGATTCTGCTGGCGTACATGGCGCTGACTCAGGCGGTGAAAGGGTTCTATATCCGCCGGTTTGGCTGGCAATAAAGCGTGCACATTTAGGAAAAGTCCTACAGAAAGCTCGGCGGGTCTTCCGTAGCCTTGCGCCCTCACGAATCTGACACTCTCCTGGGGGCCCACGTTGTCGAACAAAGCCTTACGTATCCTGATCGCCGACGAGTTGCATTTTCACCGCATGAAGGTCGAGCGACTGTTCAATCAACTCGACTACTACCGGATAGCACCGGTGCACAGCCTTGAAGAGCTGTTGACCCTGGTCGAATACAGTTGCGAGCCATTTGATCTGGTGGTCATCAATGCCTCGCTGGCGGGCGGGGCGTTGAACCTGTTCGATTTTTTCCTTGATAACCAACAGGTTCATCACGCCTTGATCTATGACGGTCAGCTGGCGCAACTGCCGCCCATTCCTGCCTGCGTTCAACAGACGGTTGAGGTGAGTCACGCAACGCTGCCTGATCTGGCGTCCATTGCGCGGCTGATGGCGATCATCGACCCTCGGCTACCGTTCGTCGGCACTGTCATTTCTGTCAGGTAGTTGCGCCCGGTTTTCCATGCAAAAGTCTTTGCGCAGCCAGTACGTTCAACCGGGCCGGGCTTATGGGCATTGATTGCTCAATCGTCGTTTTTGTTGCACAGGGAGTTGCCATGAAGTCAGTGCTGATTGTGGACGATCATCCGGTGGTTCGCGCCGCAGTCAAAATCGTACTGGTGCAGGAGGGTTTCAAGCAGATATACGAGGCGGCGTGTGGTAATGAGGTCTTGCCGAAGATCCGCGAACACAAGCCTGATCTGGTGGTACTGGATCTGGTGATGCCCTCGCTCGACGGGCTGGATGTGCTGGCGCGGATCAAAGCCAGTGAGGTGCCATGCCGAGTACTGGTCTTTACCTCCCAGGAGCCCATGTTTTATCAAGATCGTTGCATGCACGCCGGTGCTGCGGCCTACGTCGCCAAGTCCAATGACTTGCAGCATTTGCACAAAGCCGTGCAGGCCGTGATGGCCGGTTACACCTATTTCGCCCAGCTGCCCTCGGCGTCGGTGTCGCTGACTTCGATGCAACGCAGTGAACAGCAGATGATCGATAAACTCTCTGACCGGGAACTGACGATTTTTCAGCATCTGGCCCGGGGCATCAGTAACAAGGCGATCGCTGAAATCATGCACTTGAGTCACAAGACCGTCAGCACCTACAAGACCCGTGTGGTTGGAAAACTCAACGTGGAATCAGCGGTGTACCTGAGGGATTTTGCCAAGCGTAATCATCTGATCTGAGTGAGCCCGATCATGCGCGATTGTTTGTGGGCTCTGTTGCTGTTCTGTGGACTGGGAGCACCGGTGACGGCGGCCGATGAGCCAAAGCTTTTACATGTGCTGGGGCGTTCCGCGGTGGAGGGTTATCAGGTCCAGCTGGATGAAAAAGACTGGCAGTGGTTGCGCGGCAAACGAGTCTTGCGCCTCGGGGTGTCGGGGCCGGACTACCCGCCGTTCGAGATCACGCGAAACGTTGATGAGCTGGAAGGCATCACCGCAGACTATGCCGCACTGTTGGGGCAACTGCTGCACGTAAAAATCGACGTGCTTCGTTATCGCACGCGCGAGGCGGCCATGGATGCGCTCAAACGCGATGATCTGGACCTGCTCGGCACGTCCAACAACTTCGAGGCGGCTGACCCCGATTTGACCCGATCCAGTGCCTATGCCGAAGATCAGCCGATGCTGGTTACCCGCCTGGACGACTGGATGCCCGTCGACCTCGCTGGCAAACGCATCGCCATGGTCGATGACTATCTGCAGGCGCAGACTGTCGAAGCCTTCTATCCCGATGCGAGTTTGCAACGCTACCCCTCGGCACTCGACGCGATCGGGGCGGTGGCGTTCGGGCAGGATGATGTGTACCTCGGGGATTTCATCAGCGCCAATTACCTCATCAATAACAACTACCTCAGTAACGTACGCCTGGTGGGGCCTTCCGGCCTGGACGCCAATCCGTTCGGCTTTGCCCTCAGCCGGGGCAACCCTCGTCTGAAGAGCATTGTCGATAAGACTCTGGCGGCGATTTCCATGGATCAACGCACGGCCATCGAGCAGCGCTGGAGTGCCGGAAGAGCCAACATGGCGGGTCAAGAGCGAGTACGTTTGAGCGCCAGTGAGCAACGTTGGCTGGATCAACATCCGACGGTGGAAGTGGGTGCCGTCGAGAGCTTTGCCCCCCTGACTTTTTACGATGCACAGGGACAACTCAGTGGGTTGACCGCGCAATTGCTGACGCTGATCAGCCAGCGCAGCGGCTTGACCTTCAAGGTGCAGCGGGGTAACTCCCTCGATCAGCAGATTCAGCAACTCAAGGACGGCAAGATCGACGTATTACCTGTGGTCACGCCCAGTATCGAGCGCGAAGTCGAACTGCGTTTCACTCGGGCCTACTTGAACAATCCGTTTGTACTGGTCAGTGCGACCACCCCGGGAAGCCCCAGGACCGTGGATGACATGGCCGGTAAACGCCTGGCGATTTATCGCGGTCATCCGTTGCTCGAGTTCATTCGCGCTCGGGCGCCCAATGTGCGTCTGGTCGAAGTGCAGAGTCCGGCGCAGGGTCTGGAATGGGTGATCAAGGGCCAGGCCGACGGGGCAGTCAGCTCATTGATCGTGGCTCGGTATCTGATTACCCGGCAATACCGCGAGCGTCTGCGGATCAGCAGCACCGTGGGTGATGAACCGGCGCGTATCGCTCTGGCCACCAACCGAGGTGCGCTGGAGTTGCACTCGATTCTGAACAAGGCACTGCTGAGCATTTCGCCCCAGGAGATGGATGAACTGTTAGTCCGCTGGAGCAATGATGTGGTGGTCGATGACAGCTACTGGCTGCGTCATCGCCAAGGCATTCTCCAGGCGTTTGCCGCTGCAGGCGCTTTGCTGTTGCTCGCACTGGCCTGGATAGCCTGGCAGCGTCGGCAGATAACTCAACGCCAGCAACTGCTCGGGCAATTGCAGGATGCCAAGAACGCCGCCGACGATGCCAACCGTGCCAAAACCACCTTCCTGGCGACCATGAGTCATGAAATCCGCACACCGATGAATGCCCTGATCGGCATGCTCGAACTGGCGCTGAAGCGAGCGGAAGAGGGCTTCACTGATCGCTCCGCCATCGAAGTGGCATCCAATGCCGCGCAGCAATTGCTGGCGTTGATCGGCGATATCCTGGACATCGCCCGCATCGAGTCCGGGCATTTGTCGCTGACCCCAGAGCGGGCCAATCTACGCACGCTGGTGGCGTCGGTGTGCCGGGTTTTCGAAGGCCTGGCACGGCAGAAGAACTTGCAGTGGCGGGTCGAATTGCCCGAGCACAGCGATCGTGACGTGTTAGTCGACCCCACGCGCTTCAAGCAGGTGCTGTCCAATCTGCTGAGCAACGCGATCAAGTTCACCCGTGAAGGTGAGGTGAGTCTGACACTGCGAGTAGAGCCCGGTGTGTCGGGGCATCTGGCAGTCAGTGTGCGTATCGAGGACAGCGGCATCGGTGTCAGTGTGGTCGATCAGCAACGACTGTTCAGCCCGTTCGTGCAGGCCGGTAACAGCCAGCAGTCAGGCCACAATGGTTCCGGTCTGGGACTGGTGATCAGCCGCACTCTGTGCGAAATGATGGGCGGCCGATTGCAGCTCGACAGCGTCCTCGGACTGGGTACGCAGGTCGACATCAGCCTTGATCTGATTGCGTTGCAACCGTTGGCCTGCAGCGAGCGGACCGATAGCGGACTGCAGGTGCCCACTCGGCTGCTGAGGATTCTGGTGGTCGACGATTACCCGGCCAATCGATTGTTGCTCTCACGGCAGCTGAGCTACCTGGGGCATCAGGTGCTGGAGGTTGAGGATGGCGAGCGTGGTCTTGCGCAGTGGCGCGAGCATGAGCTCGATTTGGTCATCACCGATTGCAACATGCCGGTGGTCAATGGTTATGAATTGGCGGGTGCGATACGCGATGAAGAGCGCGCAAATGGCTTGCCACCCACGCTGATTCTTGGGTTTAGCGCCAATGCGCAGCCGGAGGAAAAGATCCGTTGCCTTGAAGCGGGCATGGACGACTGTCTGTTCAAACCGATCCGGCTGGCCGATTTGAGTGCCTGGCTGGCGTCCCGATTTGTGAATGAGCTGCCAGCGCCGGTTGAAGAGCAAGCAACGTCCGAGATCGACTTGACCGGCCTGGAGCTCTACGTCGGTGAAGACCGGACGCTGATCAATCAGTTGTTGCGCGAACTGGCCGAGACCAATCGCTACGATCGCGATGATCTGCTGGCAGCGCACGTCAGTGGCAATCGTCACCGGCTGCAAGACCTGGCGCACCGCATCAAAGGTGGTGCGCGGATGGTTCGTGCAAAACGATTGATCGAGTGCTGCGAACATCTGGAACGTGCCTGCGCCGAGGGGCGCGCGGCGTTGATCAACGAGGCCGTCGATCAATTGCAGCACGCCATGGCACGCCTTGATCAGAGCCTCAAGCGAGACTGACGCTTAATCCCAGTGGGGCGCGAGACCTTTGGGGCTGGTCAGTCGATGGTCACGATCAAGACCCGCGATCAGCGCCATGTCGGCGTCGCTCAAGGCCAGTGTGCGGGCGTGCAGGTTACTTTGCAGGTTGGTGCGTTTGGTCGACGAGGGAATCACGGCGTAACCCAGTTGCATGGCCCAAGCCAACGTGACATCTGCCGGCGTCGCCTGCAGGCGATCGGCGATCTGCTGGATCACCGGGTCTTTCAGCACTTCGCCGTAAGCGAGGGTCATGTACGAGGTGATCTGGATGCCCTGGCTCTGCGCGAATTCGACGACCTTGCGGTTTTGCAGGTAGGGATGCAATTCGATCTGGTTGGTCGCGATGTGTTCGGCACCGACCGCGGCGATCGCCTGTTTCATCAGGTCGACGGTGAAGTTGGACACACCGATCTGCCGGGTCAGGCCCAGTTGTTTGGCTTCGAGCAGGGCGCCCATGAATTCCTCGACCGGCACCTGATCTTCCGGAGATGGCCAATGGATGAGGGTCAGGTCCAGGTAGTCGGTTTGCAGCTTTAACAGGCTTTCCTTGAGGCTGTCGATCAGGCGATCCCCGGCGAAGTTGGCAACCCAGATCTTGCTGGTGATGAACAACTCGTCACGGGCGATGCCACTGGCGGCAATCGCCTCGCCGACCTCGGCTTCGTTCTCGTAGATTTGCGCGGTATCGATGACTCGATAGCCCAGTTCCAGGCCGGTGCTCACCGAATCGATGACCACCTGGCCTTGCAAGCGAAAAGTACCAAGGCCGAATGCGGGAATAGACATCAATGACTCCAGGGTTGCAGTGGGAATGGGCACGAGTATCCCCGGCTGCAGCCATGAGAAAAACCGCTGGATCGGCAAAGCAATGTTTACCGCAAGTCATGAATCGAAAGATCGCAGCCTCGCAATCCCCTGTAGGAGCTGTCGAGTGAAACGAGGCTGCGATCTTGTGATCTTAAGTTTTCCTGAGACACCGCGTTGTCTGGTTTTACGACTGCTGCGCAGCCGAACGCAGGCTTCGCCAGCTGCTACATGGGGTGTGTACGGGCTTCTAAGCAATATCGCTGTGGCTGAATTCCTCGCCCAGAAAGTCGATCAATGCGCGTACCGACGGCAGCAGCCCACGGCGTGAAGGGAAGATGGCATGCACGATCCCGCATTTGGGTGCCCAGCCCGGCACCAGTTCCACCAGTCGGCCCGCGGCAATGTCATCGCGCACCACCACGCTGGGCAGGTGAGCGATGCCGATCCCGGCCACCACGGCGTGACGCAACGCCAACAGGTCATCGGTGACCATTCGTGGCGCATGCCGAATCACCGCGCTGGCGCCGTGCGCCCCAAACAATTCCCACTGATATTCACGCTGCGCCGCGCCCCAGTGCAGACTCGGCAACCCGCTGAGGTCGGCCGGGGAGGCCGGTGATGACAGACGCGGCATGAAGGCCGGACTGCCCACCAGGCACTGGGTGCTGTTGCCCAGCACCTTCATCACCATGTCGGTGTTTTCCAGCGGCGGAAAGCGCACGCGCAAGGCGATGTCGAAACCCTCGTGGATCAGGTCGACCCGGCGGTTGGTGCTCTCGATGAACAACTCCACCAGCGGGTACTTGAGCATGTAGCGCGTCAACATCGGCCCGACCCAGGAGTTGAGCAGTGCGGTCGGGCAACTGATGCGCACCAGGCCCTGGGGTTCGGAGCGGTTGCGTTCGATCAGTTCGGCAGCGCTTTCGGCTTCCACGCGCATCGCCAGGCAACGCTGGTAATAGGCCTGGCCGATTTCCGTCAGTGAACAATGCCGGCTGGTGCGGTGCAGCAGGCGCACACCGAGGCGCTCTTCGAGTTCGGCGATGCGCCGGCTCAACTTCGACTTGGGCATGTCCAGCGCCCGGCCGGCCGGGGCGAAACCGTGATGCTCCACCACTTGGGTGAAGTAGTAGAGGGTGTTGAGGTCTTCCACTATCGTTCTCCAGATAGAACGCTAAGGCTGATTTTTGCAGTCTAGTGCATCAAAGGGTTCAGTTTTAAGCTTTGTTCATCGCGTCACACACCAGATTCGGAGGCAGAATGAAAAACATCATCGGTATCTACACCAGCCCACGGGCCCATTGGGTCGGCGACGGTTTTCCGGTTCGCACGCTGTTTTCCTACGACAACCTGGGCAAACATATCAGCCCGTTTTTGCTGCTCGATCACGCCGGTCCCGCTGAATTCACCCCGACCACCGAGCGTCGTGGCGTTGGTCAGCATCCACACCGCGGTTTCGAAACCGTGACTATCGTTTATAAGGGCGAACTGGAACACCGCGACTCCACCGGCAGCGGCGGCAAGATCGGCCCAGGCGACGTGCAATGGATGACCGCAGCCTCCGGGATTCTCCACGAAGAGTTCCACTCAGAAGGTTTCGCCAAAACCGGCGGCACCCTGGAAATGGTTCAGTTGTGGGTCAACCTGCCGGCCAAGGACAAGATGGCCGACGCCGGTTACCAGACGATTCTCGATGGCGACATCCCGAGCATCGCGCTCAAGGACCAGGCCGGCAGCCTGCGCTTGATCGCCGGTGAGTTCGACGGCCACACCGGCCCGGCACACACGTTTACCCCGATTGACGTCTGGGACCTGCGCCTCAACGGCGGCAAGTTGCTGACCCTGGACCTGCACGAAGGTCGTAACACGGCACTTGTAGTGTTGCGTGGCACGGTTCAGGTCAACGGTGTGGAACTGGTGCGCGAAGGGCAGTTGGCGTTGTTCGAACGCAATGGCCAGCAGCTCAGCCTGGAAGCCAATAACGATGCCGTCGTGTTGCTGCTCAGTGGCGAGCCGATCGACGAGCCGATCGTCGGTCACGGTCCGTTCGTGATGAACACCGAGCAAGAGATTCACCAGGCCTTCGCCGACTTCCAGTCCGGTCGGTTCGGCCAGATGCACGGTTAACCCGTACAGGTTCAACAACCCGCTCTACACAGGATGCGTAGGCCGGTTCCCGGGCCAGGGATGGCTGTTGCCTGAAAAAAAGAGGAGACGCACATGAGTACCGTCAACGCGGCCAACTTCAATGGCCAGAAACCGACCATCGATCCCAACGACAGCGCGATGCTGTTGATCGACCACCAGAGTGGATTGTTCCAGATCGTCAAGGACATGGACGTGCCGCAACTGCGCGCCAACGCCATTGCCCTGGCCAAAGCCGCGACCCTGCTGAAGATGCCGGTGATCACCACCGCCTCCGTACCGCAAGGGCCGAACGGGCCGTTGATTCCGGAGATTCACGAGGCAGCACCGCACGCTCAATACGTGGCACGCAAAGGTGAAATCAACGCCTGGGACAATGCTGAGTTTCACGCGGCAGTCAAAGCGACCGGCAAGAAAACCCTGGTGATCGCCGGCACCCTGACCAGCGTTTGCCTGGCGTTCCCGTCCATCGCTGCGGTGCATGAAGGCTACAAAGTGTTTGCGGTGGTCGACGCTTCCGGCAACCACTCGAAACTGGCCACTGATCTGACAATTGCCCGATTGACGCAAGCCGGGGTGGTGCCTATCGACATCATGGCTACGCTCTCTGAGCTGCAAGGCTCGTGGAACCGTCCGGACGCCGAGCAGTGGGCGGCCGTCTACGCCCAGGCCATGCCGCATTATCAATTGCTGATCGAGAGCTATCTCAAGGCTCAGCAAGTGGCGAACGAACACGAAGTGCTGGACTCCCAGCGCTAACCGGGTACCCCACGCCGACTTCCACTCGGCATCGATAAAAAGCGAGGATTACTCCCATGACTACCTCTTACAAACGTCTCGACAAGGATAACGCCGCCGTTCTGTTGGTTGATCACCAGGCGGGTCTGCTTTCTCTGGTGCGCGACATCGAGCCGGACCGTTTCAAGAACAACGTGCTGGCCCTGGCTGACCTGGCCAAGTACTTCAAGTTGCCGACCATCCTCACCACCAGTTTCGAAACCGGCCCCAACGGCCCGCTGGTTCCCGAGCTCAAGGCGCTGTTCCCGGACGCGCCGTACATTGCCCGTCCTGGCCAGATCAATGCCTGGGACAACGAAGACTTCGTCAAGGCGATCAAGGCCACCGGCAAGAAACAACTGATCATCGCCGGCGTGGTAACCGAAGTGTGCGTGGCGTTCCCGGCGCTGTCGGCGCTGGCTGAAGGCTTCGAGGTGTTCGTGGTGACTGACGCTTCCGGCACCTTCAACGAACTGACCCGTCAATCGGCCTGGGACCGCATGTCGGCCTCCGGCGCGCAGTTGATGACCTGGTTCGGCCTGGCCTGTGAGCTGCATCGCGACTGGCGCAACGACGTGGAAGGCTTGGGCACCTTGTTCTCCAACCACATCCCGGACTACCGCAACCTGTTTACCAGCTACAACGCGCTGACCAACAGCAAGTAACCCCGACGCACATCGCCCCTTGTAGGAGCTGCCGAAGGTTCGGGCCGCGTTCGGACGATCTTTTGATCTTTCTAGATCGCCAAAAGATCGCAGGCTTCGCCAGCTCCTACAATCTGTGAGATCTTCGCGCCACTGGTTCTTGCTGGAGTTGCTTGATGCTGTCACTGCTTACCGATCACCCATTGATCTGCGCGATGGCTTTGGTCCTTATCGATCTTGGGCTATGGCGCCTGCTCAGTGCCAATGGCAGCCAATGGAAAATGGTCGTGCGGCTGGTGATTTTTTCGTTGTTCAGTGTCCTGCTGTTCAACGAAGGCCTGAACCCCATGGAAACGGCGCCCTGGGCCGACAACGTCCCGCTGCACCTGGCGGCCACCGGATTGCAGATCGGCTGGTGGTTGTTCGGCGCGCGCACGCTGACGGTGCTGATCGGCGCGGTGATGATGCAACGGGTCGGGCACACCGGGCGCTTGCTCCAGGATTTGCTCGGCGCGGTGATTTTCCTGATCGCGATCATCGCGGCGTTGGCGTACGTACTCGATCTGCCGGTCAAGGGTGTGCTGGCGACCTCCGGCGCGTTGGCGATCATCGTCGGCCTGGCCTTGCAAAGCACCCTCAGCGACGTGTTCTCCGGGATCGTCCTCAACACCACCAAGCCCTATCAGCTGGATGACTGGATCTCCATCGACGGCACCGAAGGCCGGGTCATCGACATCGACTGGCGCGCGACGCGCCTGCAAACGGCCCAGGGCAGCATGGCGGTGATCCCTAACTCCCTGGCGGCCAAGGCCAAAATCATCAACTTCAGTCGGCCCAGTGACATTTTCGGCGTCTCTATCAGCTTGCAACTGAGCCCGCACGCGCGTCCGCAAACGGTGATCGACGCGCTGGAACGGGCGATGCAAGGATGCCGTTATTTGTTGATCAAACCGGCACCGTGTGTAGCGTTGAAAGGTTCCAGCGCCACTGGAGTGGAATACGAAATCAGTGGTTTTGTGGTCTCCATGGATCAGAAACGCATGGTCCGTAATCTGCTGTTCGACCTGGCGTTCCGGCACTTGCAGGCCAGCGGCGTCAGCCTGTTGTCGAACGTCGAACCCAATGCACCTGCCAACCTGTCGCGGCCACGGGCATTGCTGGATGCGTCGAATATCTTCTCGACCCTGCGTCAGGAAGAGAAAGAAACCTTCAGCCAGAACATGAAACTTCAAAACTTCCGCGCCGGTGAAATGATCCTGCCGGCGGGGGAGGTCAGCGATCATTTGTTCATCATCGAATCCGGCGTCGTGTCGGTGGAACTGAGCCGCGGCGGGGTCAAGTTCGAATCCGGGCGCATGGGCCCGGGTGAGGTAATCGGCGAGGGTGGGATTTTGTCCGATACGGCGCTACCGGCGGACTTCAGCGCCAAGACGTTCTGCAGCTTGTACCGGATAGAGAAGGAATACCTCAAACCGTGCCTGGATGCGCGGCATGACATCGGCGAAGCGATGAAGGCGTTGCTGGATTTCCGCTTGAACAAGGCTCAGACGTTGACCCAGGAAGCGCCTAGGGTTGTGCAGAAGAAGGGATTTTTGCAGTGGCTGCGCAACCGAGCGTAGGGGCTCGAAGGTCATGGGCGCGGGTGCAGTCGAGTGAGTCGGCAGCAGGCGCCTGGCCAACAAGCTGTGCGCCGACCAGGGTACGGTCATGACTGTTCCAGTACTCGAACGGCACATGTTGCCAAATCATGCCGACGGGGCCGGCGATCAACAGCAAGGCTAGATAAGCCAGGGTTTGTCGACGGGTCAGCGGTTTTTTGTGCGCCGACTGCCGCGCTGCGATCCGGGCGCGGCCATGTCCATGAATCTGGGCGAGCAGAAAGGCTTCGCGCGCCTGTTCCGGCATTTGCCACAACAAGGATTCCAGGTAACAACGCGATTCGGAATTCGGCGAGATAGCCGGTGGCAAAGGCATTTCGGATGAGGACGACATGGGCAGGAGGTACTCGTTTCCGGCATCCCGGCCGCGTTATCAAGAATGAATCGCATTCTAGTGGTGTCGGTGCGGTGATGGCAATTACCCATATAGATTATTTTCAACCCCGCCCATTGGCATCCTCATCTTCCCGGTAATTGGCTATTTGCTGCAGGTCAGTGCGGGATTAACTTAGCTCCACACCCTTTGTGACTGGAGCCCACCATGCAACCGCGTATTGATTTCTACACCGCTTCCCCAGATGCACTCAAAGCCATGATCGCGCTGGAAACCGCTGTTTCTAAGTTGCCGCTGGAAAAGACCTTGATCGAACTGGTCAAGCTGCGTACCTCGCAAATCAACGGCTGCGCCTTCTGCCTGGATATGCACAGCGCCGATGCCCGCAAGGGCGGTGAAGACGAGCGCCGTCTGTACACACTGTCGGCCTGGCGTGAAACGCCGTTCTTCACTCCGCGTGAACGTGCGGCGCTGGCGTGGACCGAGTCGCTGACGCTGCTGAGCCAGACTCACGCACCGGATGAAGACTACGAACTGGCGGCGTCCGAGTTCAGCCCGAAGGAACTGGTCGACCTGACCGTGGCGATTACCACCATCAACGCGTGGAACCGTCTGGCGGTTGGCTTTCGCAAAATGCCTCAAGCCTGATCAATGAGCGTCTGCTGAGGGAGCGGCCGGTGGTTGCACCTTACGCATCAAGGGCACCATCGCCGTGGCGATGATGAAGCAGACCATGATCATCAGGAACGCGTCGCCGTAGGTTTGTGTCTGCGCTTCGCGGTAGGTCAGCAGCCACAGCTGATGCAGGCTGGCGGTGACGCCCGCGTCACCGCTTTGGCCGAGGGTGGCGAAGTTGTTGCCGACCTGGGACAGCCACTGATTCAGTGCTTCATTGGTGCTGTTGAGGTTTTCCGCCAACCGGGTGAAGTGCAGGTTGGTGCGGTCATTCAGAATGGTCGCGCACGCGGCGATACCGATGGCGCCACCCAGGTTTCGCATCAGGTTGAATAACCCCGAAGCATGTTTGAGCCGCGCCGGTGCCAGACCACCCAAGGTCAACGTCACCGCTGGCGGCACCGCCAGTTGCTGGGCAATCCCGCGCAGCGCTTGCGGCAACATCAATTCCTTAGCCCCCCAGTCATGGGTGATCGGGCTGAAATCCCACATCGACAACGCGAACAACCCGAGGCCGATCATCATGATCCAGCGCAAATCAATGCGGTTGGCCAGAAAGGCGTACAGCGGAATCGCCATGATCTGGAACACCCCGGTGGAGAAAACCGCCAGACCAATGTCCAGCGCACCGTAGCCACGCACCCGGCCGAGAAACAGCGGCGTCAGGTAAATGGTGGCGAACAGGCCAATCCCGGTGACGAACGAAAAGAAGCAGCCAAGGGCAAAGTTGCGGTCTTTCAAGGCGCGTAAATCGACGATCGGGTTGGCGACGTGCAGGGTTCTGCCGATGAACGCCAGGCCGGCGAGGCCGCTGATCCATGCCGTGGTCAGAATCGTGCTGTCGCTGAACCAGTTCCAGCGCGGGCCTTCTTCGAGGGTGTATTCCAGGCAACCGAGAAACAGCGCCATGAACACCATGCTCACGTAGTCGGCGCCTTTGAGCAGCGACAATTCCGGCTGGTCGATTTTCACCAGCATCGGCACCGCCACCGCGACAAATATCCCCGGCACCAGATTGATGTAGAACAGCCAGTGCCACGAGGAAACATCGGTAATCCACCCGCCGATTACCGGCCCCAGGGTCGGGGCCAATGAGGCCACCGCGCCGATGGTTGCCGCCGCGATCACCCGTTGCTTGCCGGTGAAGAAAAAGAACGCGGTGGTGAACACCAGCGGGATCATCGAACCACCGAGAAACCCTTGCAGGGCACGGAAGGCGATCATGCTCTGAATGTTCCAGGCTGCACCGCAGAGCAGGCTGGCCAGGGTGAAGCCCACCGCTGAAGCGCAGAACAGCCAGCGTGTCGAGAACACTCGGGACAGCCAGCCAGACAGCGGAATCACGATGATTTCGGCGATCAGGTAACTGGTTTGCACCCATGCCGTTTCGTCAGTACCGGCCGAGAGCCCGCCGCCGATGTCACGCAACGACGCCGAGACGATCTGAATGTCCAGCAGCGCAATGAACATGCCGATGCACATGGTGGCGAAGGCGAAGACCTTGGTCGCCGTTGCCATGTCGGCGGCATTGAACGGTTGCGCGGGGACGGCGAGGGCGCGGCTCATGGCACGCTGGCCACGGCCGGGGTTGCAGGTTCCTTGCGAGTGTCCACTTCAGCGGTGACCGACAGGCCCGGACGCAGATGGCCGAGCACGCCATCGGCCGGATCAAGCACGATGCGCACCGGCACCCGCTGAACGATTTTGGTGAAGTTGCCGGTGGCGTTTTCCGGCGGCAGCACGCTGAACTGCGAACCACTGGCCGGCGCGAGGCTGTCCAGATGACCGTGGAATTCCTGTCCCGAGAGCACGTCGGCATGAATGATCACCCGTTGCCCCGGCGTCATTCGCGATAGCTGATCTTCCTTGAAGTTGGCATCGACCCACAGCCCACTGGCCGGTACCACCGACAGCAGTTGCGAACCGGCCTGGGCATAAGCGCCGACCCGCGCCCGGCGATTGCCGATCACCCCGTCTACCGGAGCCTTCAGTTCGGTGTAACCCACATTCAACTGCGCCAGATCACGTTCGGCGCGAGCCTGCATCAGTGCGGCGCGGGCTTGCTGTTTCTGGGTTGCGATCACATTCAGCTGACGTTGCGCGGCGAGCAATTCAGCCTGGGCCCGGGCGCTGAGGGCTTGGGCGGTCTTGAAAGTGGCGTTGGCGCGTTGGGCGCTTTCCACCGAGACGGCGTTGCTGCCGACCAGTTTTTTGTAGCGAGCATCATCATCCCGTGAACGGGCGGTTTCGGCACCGGCGGCATCAATCCCGGCGCGTGCCTGACCGATCACCGCGTGTTGCAATTCTTCGGTGGCATCGAGATTGGCGAGCAGCGCTTCTTCGGCGGCCACCGCACCTTCAGCCTTGGCCAGGTTGGCGCGGTAATCGCGGGAGTCGAGACGAATCAGCACGTCACCGGCCTTGACCTTCTGGTTGTCGGTGACCAGCACTTCTTCGATGTAACCCGCCACCTTCGGCCCGATCACCGTCACATCGCCGCCGATGTAGGCGTCGTCGGTCTCTTCGATGAAACGGCCGGCGGTCCACCAGTGAGTCGCGTACAGCCCGGCGAACACCAGGGCAGCAATGACCGCAGTCAGCAAGATCAACCGTTTGAGCAGGGGAGGCTTGGGTGTGCTCACCGGGACAGCAAGGTCGGGTTCAAGGCTGGGCATGCTGGTCATGGAGATTACCTGTGGGGAACGGGTCTTTATTACGCGTGTAATATGACGTAGGTAATATTTGGTGGCAATTGATTTTTGTTGCCGGTCGTCAGGTCCTTACCTGAGCCAGTCGCCAGGGATGCTCGCTACAAAAACGCTTATGGTTTGAAATTGTCCTTTGAATGACTAACGGCGAACCCAACCAACGTGGAATCCATTGCTTCAAGTTAATAGGAAGCATTACTATTCGCGCCCCGTCTTCACAGCACACCGCAATGACCCCCAAGCTGCCCCGCAGACACGGCTTTTTCGAGCATTACGAAGAGTTGGTCGGGACCTGGACCCGTCGCCTGAGAAATCGTCAGCAGGCCGAGGACCTGGCCCACGACACCTTCGTGAGGGTGCTTGAGTCCGATTCGGCGATGGTTGCACAACCTCGGGCGTATTTGCACCAGACCGCGCGCAACATTGCGGTGGATGGTTATCGGCGGGAGGATCGGCGGGGCGCCATGGAGTCGGAGGCGGTTGATCACAGTGCGTCGTCGTCCGGCGACCCGGAGCATTTCATGCAGGCGATCCAGTTGGCTGACTCCATCGAACGGGCGCTCACCGAGTTGCCGGTCAACTGCCGCAAGGTGTTCGTCTGGCAGAAGATCGAAGGCCTGACCCAGGCCGAAATCGCCGAACGCCTGGGACTGTCCAAGAACATGGTGGAAAAGTATATGATCCGCACGCTGCGGCATCTGCGCGACCGCCTTGACGGATTGCAGCCATGATCGACGCTGCCTTCTCATCCCCAGCCAAACAGGAACTTCCATGATGGATACTCGTGATTGTGCGTGCGGGCAAACAACGGTTCGCGACGAGGCGGCGCGGTGGTTTGTGCGTTTGCAGGAGCCTGCGGTGAATGCCGAAGAGTCACGGTATTTCGAAGCCTGGCTGGACGAACACCCTCAGCATCGCGACGAATTCCAGTTGCTCCAGGGCTTGTGGTCGGCGGCGGATTTGCTGCCGGCGGCGCGTCTGCAAGCCTTGTGTGAAACCCCGGCAGCGCGCAGCAAACGTCGCCCGCTGGTGCGTTATGCAGTGGCCGCCAGCGTGTTGGCCGTCGCACTCGGGTTGGGGCTGTTCAGCGGTTTGAATCACCCGGCAATCTACAGCGCCGAATTCTCCACTGCCCTGGGCGAGCGACGTCATGTGGCGTTGCCGGACGGTTCGCTGATCGACCTGAACAGCCGCAGCCGCGTTCAGGTGCGCTATGAAAACGACCGCCGCAGCATCGAGCTGACGCAGGGCGAAGCGATGTTCAGCGTCGAGCACGACACCCGTCGGCCCTTCGTGGTCGAGGCGGGCAGCGGCAAGGTCACGGTCACCGGCACCCGTTTTGATGTGCGCCGCGACACCGCCCAAACCCGGGTCGTGGTGGAGCAGGGCACCGTCAAGGTTCAGGGGCACGCAGCGGCGGACAGCGATTTCATCAGCCTCACGGCCGGCCTCGGTACGCACATCGATGCCGAGGGCAAAGTGGCCGCTGCCTACGCGGTCAACCCTGCCGAGCTGACCGCCTGGCGCAGCGGCAAACTGGTGTTCAACAACACCAGACTCAGCGACGTCGCCGAGGAAGTGTCGCGCTATCGGGCGAAACCGCTCACCGTTGGCAACGACAAAGTGGGCAATCTGCGCCTGACCAGCGTGTTCAAATCCGACAACACCGATGCACTGCTCAAGGCCTTGCCGAGCATTCTTCCGGTGGCTGTGCGCACCCTCGATGACGGCAGTCAGGAAATAATTTCAAAATAAATTCAGGTTTTTTTCGAGTTGATCGTCTTCCTGTCCAACTGCAACTGGTTTGCATTAACAAGCGCACACTCTTGCGATCCACAGGACTACGTTCGACGTGAAAAAATCCACCGCTAAAAACAACAAATCACCTTGGTTGCGCCTCGCTCTCGCCCTGGCTGTCACCGCGGCGCTGCCCCAGGCTTTTGCCGCCGACGCGATTCACATCCCGGCGCAACCCCTGGGGCAGGCCTTGAGTGAACTGGGCCAGCAAACCTCGCTGCAGGTGTTCTTCAGCCCTGAGCTGGTCGCTGGCAAACAGGCCCCGGCGGTGGACGGCAACCTTTCGCCAGAAGACGCGCTGCGCCAGCTGCTGCAGGGCAGCGGCCTGCAATACCAGATCGACGAAGGTTCGGTCACGTTGATGCCGGCACCGACTTCGGCTGCAAACGGCCCTTTGGAATTGGGCGTGACCGACATCAAAGTGGTTGGCAACTGGCTCGGTGACGCCGATGCCGCCGTGGTGCAGAACCACCCCGGCGCGCGTACGGTGATTCGCCGTGAGGCTATGGTCGAGCAGGGCGCAATGAACGTCGGCGACGTGTTGAAGCGCGTGCCCGGTGTGCAAGTGCAGGACGCCAACGGCACCGGCGGCAGCGACATTTCCCTGAACGTCGGCGTGCGCGGCCTGACTTCGCGCCTGTCGCCACGCTCCACCGTGCTGATCGACGGCGTGCCGGCAGCGTTCGCCCCGTACGGCCAGCCGCAGTTGTCCATGGCACCGATTTCCTCCGGCAATCTCGACAGCATCGACGTGGTTCGTGGCGCCGGCTCCGTGCGTTACGGGCCACAGAACGTCGGTGGCGTGATCAACTTCGTCACTCGCGCGATTCCGGAAAAAGCCACCGGTGAAATCGGCTCGACCCTGGAAACCTCCCAGCGCGGTGGCTGGAAGCACATCGACACGGCGTTTCTCGGCGGCACCGCGGACAACGGCATCGGCATGGCGCTGTTGTACTCGGGCGTGAACGGCAACGGTTACCGTGAGCGCAACAACGGCAACGACATCGACGACGTGATCCTCAAGACCCACTGGGCACCCACCGATGTGGACGATTTCAGCCTCAACTTTCACTACTACGACGCCAGCGCCGACATGCCCGGCGGCCTGACCCAGGCGCAGTACGATGCCGATCCGTTTCAGTCCGACCGCAACAACGACAACTTCAGTGGCCGCCGCAAGGACGTCTCGTTCAAGTGGGCACGGCAGATCGACGACCGCACCCAGGCCGAAGTGCTGACTTACTATTCCGATAGCTTCCGTGGCAGCAACATCGCCGCTCGCGATCAGAAGACCCTCGGCTCGTTCCCGCGTACTTACTACACCTTCGGGATTGAACCGCGTGTGTCCCGTGTGTTTGATGTCGGCCCGACCACCCAGGAAGTCAGTGTCGGTTATCGCTACCTCAAGGAAGGCATGCACGAAGAGGCGAGCCGCCTGGCGCTGGTCAACAACGAGCCGGTCGTGACCAAGAGCTCCGACGGCCATGTCTATCAGGACCGCACCGGTGGCACTGAAGCCAACTCGGTGTACGTCGATAACAAAATCGACGTCGGTAACTGGACCATCACCCCCGGCATCCGCTTTGAACACATCAGCACCGATTGGCACGACCGCCCGGTGCTCGACACCGCCGGCAAACCAGTGCTGGAAAAGAACCGCAGCATCGAAAGCAACGAGCCGCTGCCGGCCCTGAGCGTGATGTATCACGTGTCGGAAGAGTGGAAGCTGTTCGCCAACTACGAAACTTCGTTTGGCAGCCTGCAGTATTTCCAGCTCGGCCAGGGTGGCACGGGTGACGAACCGGCCAATGGCCTGGAACCGGAAAAGGCCAAGACCTACGAGGTCGGCACGCGCTACAACAATGATGTGTGGGGCGGGGAAGTGACGCTGTTCTACATCGACTTCGATAAAGAGCTGCAATACATCAGCAACGATGCGGGCTGGACCAACCTCGGCGCGACCACGCACCAAGGCATCGAGGCGTCGGTGCACTACGACATGGCGGCGCTGGACCCACGGCTCGACGGCCTGACCGCCAACGCTGGTTTCACCTACACTCGCGCTGTTTATGAAGGAGAGATTCCGGGCTTCAAGGGCCGTGACCTGCCGTTCTACTCACGTCAGGTGGCGACTGCCGGTTTGCGTTACGACATCAACCGCTGGACCTACAACCTTGATGCCTTTGCCCAGTCCAAGCAGCGTTCGCCGGGTGTTGCCGTGAACGCCGACGGCAGCTTCACCAACAACTACATCACCGAAGGCACCGCGGACGGCCAGTACGGCGACATCCCGGGTTACGTCACCTGGAACGTGCGCGGCGGTTATGACTTCGGCGCGACGCTTTCGAACCTGAAAGTCGGTGCCGGGGTGAAGAACATTTTCGACAAGCAGTACTTCACCCGCTCAAGCGACAACAATTCGGGGATGTACGTTGGCGCACCGCGCACGTTCTTTGTGCAGGCCAGCGTCGGGTTCTGATAGATCTGTGGCGAGGGGGCTTGTCGGAACGCCGCATCGCCCCGTTCGGCTGCGCAGCAGTCGCAAAATTTGCGTTGTTGCCGAAATTTATAGGGCCGCTACGCAGCCGAACGGGGCGATGCGGCGTTCCGACAAGCCCCCTCGCCACAATTTAGACTTTCAACACCTTCCCGCCAATGGCCACCGCCACCAACAACACCGCCATCAACCCGAAGGCAAAACTCAAACTGCTGCCATGGGCGATAAACCCGATCAACGCAGGCCCCGCAAGAATCCCGGCATAACCCAAAGTGGTAATGGCCGGCACGGCGACGCTTTCGGGCATCACCGTCTGCTTGCCCACTGCGGTGTACAGCACCGGCACAATGTTCGAACAACCCGCCCCCAACAATGCATACCCCACCAGCGCCGCTTCCCAACTCGGTGCGAAGGTCGCCACAAACAGGCCCGCCGCGGCCGTCAACCCGCCGAACACAATCACCTGGGTAGCACCGAGACGACGCACGATCGAATCACCGGTCAAACGTCCGACGGTCATGGTCAACGCAAACGCCGCGTAACCCAGTCCCGCATAAGCGGTGTCGATCCCGCGTTCCTGCGCCAGGAACACCGCGCTCCAGTCGAGCGCCGCGCCTTCGGCGAGGAACACGATGAAACACATCCCGCCGATGAACAGCACGATGCCATGGGGAACAGCAAACGCTGGCCCCGAACTTTCGCTGCCGTAAGGCAAGAGGTGCGGCGCGGCCTTGGCCAGGGCGATCAGCAGCATCACGATCACCACCAGCGTTGCTCCCAGTGGTGAAACCCCGAAGCCGAGCAGGGCGCTGACGCCCGCCGCACCGACAATCCCGCCCAGGCTGAACAGCCCATGGAAACCCGACATCATGGTCTTGCCGCTGGCCCGTTCGACGATCACCGCTTGCAGGTTCACCGTCGAATCCACCGTTCCAAGGCCCGCGCCGAACATGAACAACGCGGCAATCAACGCCGGAATCGACGTCACCGTCGCCAACAGCGGCAGGGCCGCACAGATCAGCAACACTCCGGCGCTCACCACCCGGCGACAGCCAAAACGCGTGGCCAGAAGCCCCGCCATCGGCATCGCCAGAATCGACCCCACCCCCAGGCACAACAGCAGCAAACCGAGCGTCCCTTCATCCAGCCCGGCCCGAGCCTTGGCGTAGGGCACCAGCGGCGCCCACGCGGCGATGCCGAAACCGGCAATAAAAAAGGCGATGCGCGTGGACATCTGTTCCAGGCGTCCGGGAACAAATGCGGTTTGAGTATTGAGGTTGGTCATATCAATCCTTGGCAAAAAACGTCGCGTACCCAAGGGACAGTGATCGACCTGCGAGGGTTCGATCAACGTCCGACCAGGTTCGCGGTCAGGCAGGGTGACATCCTTGCACAGCCTGACGGTGTTTCGCGATATGTTGAGCCCGAGCAATGATTTCTCAAGGGAGGGCGCCATGGCGCGGAGGTACGATGCACGAGGCAATATCTACATGGTTGTGGCGCCCGAGTACTTGCGCAGCAATGGTATCGACATACCCGATCAGGCCAGCGATGCCGCGCAAACCCGCAAGGTCTGGGCGTTGGCGGCCATCGAAGCTTGCTGTGGCTGGGCCCCCGGCACACAACCACCGGGCAGCAAGGCCCATCGTAGCGATGGTTTGCTGGTGGGACCGTTCCAGTCGTCGCATCCTTTTGATTTGTTGATCGTGAACACCGACGGCACCCTGGCCGAGCGTAGCGGCAACGGCCTGACGATTTTTTCCCAGGCGCTCAGCGACCTTGGGCTCTGGCCGAGGGACGAGGCGTGTCTGCTCAGGGTTCATCATGACAAGGCCGATATGCCTTCACCGGGAGAAACATCGGTGAAACTGGCGCAGGTCGAAGGTGTGCACGGTTTTTGGCTGGACTTGGGCAAGCCTGCCTTCGGACCGGGGGCCGTCAGTGCCGAAGGGGTTGAAGGCGTGGCATTCAATGGTCGCGAACTCAGCCACGTACAGCCATTGGCATTGCTGGATGCCGGGTGGGCGCGCAGTCAATTCGTGCGGGTTGGCAATCCGCATTGCGTAACGCTTGTGGATAACTCGGGTGCTTTGCCGAGCAATGAGCAGATGCGCGAACCGCGGTTGTCCGAAGGGCTGACGCGTATCGCTTACGCCATGCCGACCGGGGCAGGGGAGCCGTGTGCTGCTGGCGTGAATCTGCAATGGGCGATGCTTGAGTCGGAAGGGCGAGTCGTCGCGCGGGTATTCGAGCGTGGAGAAGGGCCGACGGCGTCGTCGGGCACCAGCGCCAGTGCGGTGGCTTGCGCGGCGTGGCGGGTGGG
>NZ_JAGYGJ010000037.1:0-65583 GCF_019947405.1 Pseudomonas sp. GL-B-26
GTCGATCACCCAGTCACTCTGCGCCACCACACGCATTTCATGTTCGACGACGATCACCGTATGCCCCGCCGTCACTAGCGTATTCAACTGTTCGAGCAAGCGATCGACATCCCTTGGGTGCAAACCGGTGGTGGGCTCGTCGAGCACATACAACGTTGCCCCACGCTGGCTGCGTTGCAGCTCGGTGGCCAGTTTGATCCGTTGGGCTTCACCGCCCGACAGCTCGGTCGCCGGCTGGCCGAGGCGCAGGTAACCCAGGCCGATATCGCGCAGCACCTCCAGCGAGCGGCGAATACCCGGTTGCTCGGCAAACACCGTGACCGCCTCGTCCACCGTCAGTTGCAACACCTGGGCGATGTTCAACCCTTGCCAGATGATTGCCAGCGTCTCGGGGTTGTAGCGCGCACCGTGACAGGTCGAGCACGGTGCATAGACGCTGGGCATGAACAGCAACTCGACGCTGACAAAGCCTTCGCCTTCGCAGGTCGAGCAACGGCCCTTGGCGACGTTGAAGGAAAACTGGCCCGCGTCGTAACCCTCGGCCTGCGCTTCAGGAGTGGCGGCGTACAGTTTGCGCACGTTGTCGAACAGCCCGGTGTAGGTCGCCAGGTTCGAGCGCGGTGTGCGGCCAATGGGTTTCTGATCGACTTGCACCAGGCGCTTGATCGATTCCAGTCCCGCCGAGACCTGACCGCCGCTGACTTGCGGTGCGTCGTCCTCAAGGCTCAACTCTTGCGGTTCGCTATCGCTTGCCGCGCGCCCGAGATGCGCGCCCACCAGTTCCAGCAGCGCCTGACTGACCAGGCTCGATTTACCGGAACCGGAGACGCCCGTCACCGCGGTAAAACAGCCCAGCGGAAACTCGACGCTGAGGTTGTTCAGGTTATTGCGAGTGATACCTTCCAGCCGTAGCCAATCGTTCGCCTTACGGCTGGCTTGGGGCTGAGCGACCTGCTCGGCGAACAGATAAGCGCGCGTCTGCGAGTTCGTCACCTGCGCCAACCCTGGCGGCGGTCCGCTGTACAGGACTTGGCCGCCATGCTCGCCGGCCGCCGGACCCACGTCGATCAGCCAGTCGGCGCGGCGCATGGTTTCCAGGTCATGTTCGACCACGAACAAGGTGTTGCCGGCAGCCTTCAGGCGTTGCAGCGCTTCGAACAATGCTTCGCCATCCGCCGGGTGCAATCCGGCCGACGGTTCATCCAGCACGTAGATAACGCCGAACAACTGCGAACCCAATTGCGTGGCCAGACGCAGACGCTGCAACTCACCGGACGACAGCGTCGGCGTGCTGCGTTCCAGTGCCAGGTAACCGAGCCCCAGATCGGTCAACGTGCTGACCCGTTCCAGCAAGTCCTGAGCGATCCGCTGTGCGGCCAGGCGTTTCTCCACCGACAGGTTCGGTGTGTGGCGCACATCCGGCGCGTTGGCGTGACCACTGGCACCGTGGGCCACTCGTTGCTCGCGGGCCTCGCGGGTCTGGTCGTGCGTCAATACCTCACCCGCCGCCTCGGTCTGTTCGAGGTAGCTGTGAGCGGCCACGGGTTTCAATACTTCGGCCACTTGCAGTAACGGCATCTGCGACAACTCGCCGATGTCGTAACCGGCAAAGGTCACCGACAACGCCTCGCGCTTGAGCCGTTTTCCATCGCACAACGGGCACTGGCTGCCGAGCATGAATTGCGAGACGCGCTTCTTCATCAGCGCGCTTTGGGAATGGCTGAAGGTGTGCAGGATGTAGCGCCGGGCGCCGGTGAACGTGCCCTGGTAGCTCGGTTCCATTTTTCGTTTGAGCGCGACTCTGGTTTCTTCGGGGGTGAGCCCGGCATACACCGGCACCGTGGGTGTTTCTTCGGTGAAGAGAATCCAGTCGCGCAGTTTTTTCGGCAGATCGCACCAGGGTTTGTCGACGTCGTAACCCATCGTCACCAGGATGTCGCGCAGGTTCTGTCCCTGCCAGGCGGTGGGCCAGGAGGCGACCGCGCGCTGGCGAATGGTCAGGCTCGGGTCCGGGACCATCAACGCTTCGGTGACTTCATACACCCGCCCCAACCCATGACATTCGGGGCACGCGCCTTGGGGCGTGTTGGGCGAAAAATCTTCGGCATACAGCATCGGCTGCCCCGGCGGATAACTGCCGGCCCGGGAGTACAGCATGCGGATCAGGCTCGACAACGTCGTCACGCTGCCCACCGAAGAGCGCGTGCTCGGCGTCCCTCGTTGTTGCTGGAGCGCCACCGCCGGCGGTAAGCCTTCGATGGAGTCGACGTCCGGCACCCCGACCTGATCGATCAGGCGCCGCGCATAAGGCGCCACGGATTCGAAATAGCGGCGTTGCGCTTCGGCGTAGAGGGTCGAGAACGCCAACGACGACTTCCCCGAACCGGACACGCCAGTGAACACCACCAGGGCATCCCGGGGGATGTCGACATCGACGTTTTTGAGATTGTGTTCCCGGGCGCCGCGCACCCTGACCATGCCGGAGGGAGGGTTGGAAGTCATGGACCAGCCTTGATTCGAGGGTTCTAAGGAATGATTGATAGCGTGGGTCCGTACTCGATCAAAATGTGGGAGCGGCGGTGCGGCGATCCGACTTGCTCGCGAAAGCGGTCTCTCAGTTGACATCTCTGTCGACTGACACGGCCCCTTCGCGAGCAAGCCCGCTCCCACATTTTAATTGCGTCAGCCGTTGAGGACGGTGCGGACCATCTGTGTGAGCGCCTCGGGACCATAGGGTTTGCTCAGCAAATAAGTATCCGGGCTGAGTTGGTGATTGCGCGAGATAATGTCACGGGTGTGGCCCGAGGTGAACAGCACGGCCACCGGCGGCGTCTGCACCTTGGCCCAAGCGGCCAGGTCCGAGCTTTTGATCAGGCCGGGCATGACCACATCGGTGAAAATCAGGTCGACCACGGCGCCATCCAGCAACATCTGCATCGCGACGTCACCGTTGGCCGCCGTCAGCACTTGATAACCCTCTTCGTTCAGCAACTCCACTGCTGAGCTGCGCACCGCCTCGTTGTCCTCGACCACCAGAATGGTTTCGTGTCCGCCTCGCTGTTGCGGATCATGACGTGTCGTTTCGTTGAGCATCGGGCGCAGGCTGCGAGGGAAGTACAGCTGCACCCGAGTGCCCTGCCCGACCACGCTGGAAATCTCGATATGCCCGCCACTTTGCTTGACGAAACCGAACACCATGCTCAGGCCCAGACCCGTGCCCTGGCCATCGGCCTTGGTGGTAAAAAACGGTTCGAATGCCTGTGCGAGTACCTGCGGCGACATGCCGATACCCTTGTCAGCCACCGCTACGCAGACATAGTCGCCGGCGACGATGCCCTTGCCAGCACAAAACTTGCCATCAAGGGCAATGTTCTCGGCGCTCAGGTCAATGGTCCCCTCGCCGTTGATGGCGTCACGGGCATTGATCGCCAGATTGAGAATCGCGTTTTCCAGTTGATTGCGGTCCACGTAGATGTGCCAAAGGGCTTCGGCCGCAGTGACATTGATCTGAATGGTTTCCCCCAGCGCCCGCTGCAACAACTCCCCGAGTCCATCGAAGACCTGGCGCAGGTCGCAGACCGCTGGCGACAAGGGCTGACGACGGGCGAACGCGAGCAGTTGCGACGACAGTTTGGCGCCGCGCTCGACCGCGGCAATCGAAGCGCTGACCCGGCGCTGCACGTTGGCGTTGTCCGGCTCATGCCGCGCCAGCAAGTGCAGGTTGCCGGCGATCACCTGCAACAGGTTGTTGAAGTCATGGGCCACGCCGCCGGTGAGGCCGCCGATGGCTTCAAGTTTCTGCGATTGACGCAATTGCTCTTCAGCGGCCAGCCGCGCTTCGACTTCGTCGGCAACGCGTTGCTCCAGATTACGGGTGAACTTGAGCAGGGATTCTTCGGCGGTCTTGCGTTCGTGGATATCGATCAACACCCCGGGAAAACGGAACGGCTCGCCCTGTTCATTGAACTCGCAGCCACCACTCGCCTGCACCCACAGATAACTGCCATCCGGGCGCAAGACCCGATACTCGGCGTTAAAGGGTTCACCGGTTTCCACTGATCGATTGACCTGCTCCTGCACCCAGCTGCGGTCATCGGGATGGATCCGTGCTTCGACGATGCCCATTGGCAGGTCGGCCAGGTTTTGCTCCGGCGGGTAGGAAAAGGTACGGGCGAAACGCTCATCACCGGAGAGCACATTGTCCTTGATGTCCCAGACAAACGAGCCGAGCAAAGCCCCGGCATTGAGTGCCAGGCGCACCCGTTCGTTGTCGGCGTGATAGGCGTCCTCGGCGGCCTGGCGGCGGCGCTCGGAAATCACATGTTCAGTGGTCTCGACCACCATCGCCATGACCCCGGCCGGTTTCCCGTCATCATCCGCCACCGGGCTGTAATAGAGGTCCAGCCAGACGTCTTCGGGAACCCCGTCGCGCAGCAGCTCCAGGACTTTGTTGCGATAGGACAAGGTGCCGCCGGCCAGGCAGGTATCGACCACATGCCGATTGAATTCGGCGACTTCCGGCCAGCCCAGCTCCACCGGGGAACCCAACAGGTAAGGATGGCGGCCACCGGCAAACTTCGAATACGCGTCGTTGTAGATCATGTAACCCGGTCGACCCCACAGCATCACCATCGGCAATGGGGACGCGAGCATCAACTGCACCGCGCTGCACAGGCTTCCGGGCCAGGTCTCCATGTTCCCAAGCTCAGTCAGGCTCCAGTCGAACGCGCGGATGCGCCCGGCCATTTCACCGTTCCAGCCTGCACACCCATGGCTATCGTCTAGAAACTGCATCGACTGACTCTGTATCCCTGTAGATGACTGGCTTAAGGGATCGCAACGGCATGAGGACGGTGCGTGCCCGTTTGTTTCGAGCATCGCCGTCGCCAATCGTTTCATAGAGGTTAGCTGATTCTTGATTTGCAGATTTTTATGGCAATGGAGTTTGCCATGGGGAGGAACCTTGTAGCAGCTGTCGAGCAGCGCGAGGCTGCGTTCGGCGGCGCAGCCGTCGTAAACCCTGCATCCGAGTTTGTCCTGACACACCGTGGTGTTTGATTTCACGACGGCTTCGCCGCCGAACGCAGCCTCGCGCTGCTCGGCAGCTGCTACACGGTTTCAGCGTGGCTATACCTCGATCAGGTGCTTGAGCGGGTGGTAGCCGGTTTTCAGCGTGGCGGCGACGTCGAGAATGGCCTTCTCGATGCCATTCAAATGCATGCAGGTCAGTTCGATCGCGGCGCTCTGGTTGCCGGCTTCGATGTACTCGATCAGCCGCAGGTGTTCGTCGTCGCGGCAAACCTCGTGGCTGTCGTCATCCAGCGCGGCGGCGTACAGCGAGGCGCGGGAAATCAGCTTGCGGAACCAGTCCAGCAACACCGGATTGTTCAGGCTTTGCGCGAGCTTGATATGGAACTCACCAAGCAGATGAATCAACCGTTCATGGTCGCCACTGCGGTGCGCTTCATCCTCCAGTAACAGGTGATCACGCAGGTCCTGGGTCACGGCAGTATCACGACGACGACAGAGCTCAGTGACGATGCCGATCTCGATCAGGCGCCTCGTCTCGAACAGCGAACGGATCTCTTCGTCACTGGGCAACGACACCGACGCCCCTTTGTTGGGCTCGGTGGTGACCAGGCCATCGGCCTCCAACTGTTTGAGCGCGGCACGAACCGACGTTCGGCTGACATTAAAAAGTTCGGCCAATGACGCTTCGCCGAGCTTCATCCCGGGACGCAATGAACGTTTGCTGATCGCCTCGTAAACCCCTTGGTAGACGCGGTCGACCGTGGTCTCGAGTTTTTTCTCGGTCATCTGAACACTCCTTTAGCGCTAAACAACCGGCCCCAGGCGATGAGCAGCCTTTGAAAAAGGGGGTTGCACGAGCAGATTAATCCGGTTATTTCTAGATTGCATCCAGATATTGCATACAATAATTAGAGGAATGCACCATTATGGGTCATCCAACAGCGATTGAAGTGCGTAACGTCTCCAAGCGGTATTCCGACGATCCGGGGCTGGCTCCAGCCCTCGACAACGTTTCAGTCGACATTGCCGACAATGAATTCTTCACCCTGCTCGGCCCTTCCGGCTGCGGCAAGACCACTTTGTTGCGGACCATCGCCGGCTTCGAACAGGTCAGCGAGGGCGAGATCCGTCTGGCGGGCGAACCGGTCAATGATTTGCCACCGTTCAAGCGCCGGGTCAACACAGTATTCCAGAGCTACGCGCTGTTTCCGCACATGAGTGTCGCGCAGAATATCGCCTTCGGCCTCGAGATGCAGGGTCTTGATCGCAAGCAAATTGCCCAGCGCGTCGATGAGATGCTGGCGCTGGTGCAAATGCAACACCTGGCCGAGCGCAAACCGGCCGAGTTGTCCGGCGGCCAGCAGCAGCGCGTGGCCCTGGCCCGGGCCCTGGCGCCGAAGCCCAAAGTGCTGTTGCTCGACGAACCGCTGTCGGCGCTGGACTTGAAGCTGCGCAAGGAAATGCAGGTCGAACTCAAGCGCGTACAGAAGGAAGCCGGGATCACCTTCATTTTCGTCACCCACGATCAGGAAGAAGCCCTGACCCTGTCCGACCGTATCGCCGTGATGTCCGCCGGCAAGATCCTGCAAATCGGCACACCGAACGATATCTACGAACGACCGCAACACCAATTCGTTGCGCAGTTTATCGGCGACATCAACTTCCTCCCCGGCCACCTCAAGCGCGGCCAGCAGAACGAAAAACTGTTCGTGCCGAGCGGCATGCCGGTGGAAATCCCTTGCCCGGCTCAAGGCTTCGATGGCGCCAGCGTGCAACTGGCGTTCCGCCCGGAACGCTCGCAATTGGTCGACCTGGCGCAACCGCATCACCTGCGCGGCGTGATTGAAGCGGTGTTGTATGTCGGCACCGCGACCCTTTACCAGTGCCGCTTGAACAACGACATCAAGGTCATGTTGCGCGAGAACAACGAAGGCCTGAACCACGGTCGGGTGGTCGGTGATCGCGTCGCGGTCAACCTGCCGCCCCACGCCTGCCTGTTGATGGAGGCCTGAGATGAGCGTCAGCAGTACTTCTCCCGCCCTCAACCGTGCGCTGTTGCTCAGCCCGGTGGTTCTGACTTTGCTGGCGCTGATCGCCATTCCGCTCGGCATCATGGGCTACATCAGCCTGTTGCCGCGCAACGTGTATGGCGGTGTCGACTGGCAGGCCGACTGGCAATTGCAAAGCTATGTGCAGCTGTTTTTCCAGGAAGGTTTCGACGGTGAACTGGAACTGAACTGGGTCTACGCCCAGGCGCTGTTGCGCTCGGTGTTCCAGGCCGGTGGCACCACGTTGCTGTGTTTTCTGTTCGGCTTCCCGGTGGCGTTGTGGATGTCGAGCCTGACACCGCAACGGCGCAACCTCATGGTGTTGCTGATCACCATTCCGTTCTGGACCAACCTGCTGATCCGCAACTACGCGTGGCTGATCATCCTGCGCGAGCATGGCTGGGTTGCTCAGAGCCTCAACGCGCTGTTCCCGCAGGCCGGTGGCATCACCCTGCTCTACAACGACTTCGCGGTCAGCGTCGGGCTGGTCTACAGCTTCCTGCCGTTCATGATTTTGCCGATCTACTCGACCCTCGAAAAACTCGACTGGCGTCTGGTGGAAGCGGCTTACGACCTCGGCGCCAATCGCTGGCATGCGTTGCGGCGGATCATCCTGCCGCTGTCGATGCCCGGCGTAATTGCCGGCGCGCTGTTGGTGTTCGTGCCGAGCCTCGGCGCCTTCATCACCCCGGCGATTCTCGGCGGCGGCAAGACGCTGATGATCGGCAACCTGATCCAGCAACAGTTCGGCACGGCGCGCAACTGGCCGCTGGGCAGTTCGCTGTCGTTCCTGTTGCTGGGGATTCTGCTGCTGTCCCTGGTGCTTTATACCCTCTACAGCCGCAGCGTCGCCAAAACTCTACGCCGTGGAGCCACCGCATGATCGCCCTGCACCTGAAAAAACTACCGCTGACCCGCGAAGTCAGCCTGCTCATCCTGGCGTATCTGTACGTGCCGATATTCGTGCTGATCGCCTACAGCTTCAACGCCAACCGTTCGGCCACGGTGTGGACCGAGTTCTCCTTTGCCTGGTACGGAAGGATTCTGGCCAACCCGTCGATCCAGACCGCCGCGCTGAACTCGATCATCGTCGCCGGCATCGCCACGGTCTGCGCCACGGCCATTGCCTTGCTCGCGGCGCTGGCGACGTACCGGCCGTTCTATGGACAGAAGATGGTCGAGGGCGGGATCAACCTGCCGCTGATCCTGCCGGAGATCGTCACCGCCGTGGCCACGCTGCTGCTGTTCATGGCGCTGGGGATCAAGCTCGGTTTGCTGACGGTGATCGTCGCGCACATCGGCTTCTGCATTCCTTTCGCCTATCTGCCGATCCGCGCGCGACTCAATGACCTGGACAAGAGCCTGCTGGAGGCGGCGAACGATTTGTACGCCAACCCGTGGCAGGTGTTTCGCCGGGTCACCTTGCCGCTGTTGTGGCCGGCGGTGTTGTCCGGTTCGGTGCTGGCGTTCGTGGTCAGCCTCGACGATTTCATCATGACCTTCTTCGTTGCCGGCCCAGGTTCGACGACGTTGCCGGTGTACATCTTCTCGGCGATCAAGTCCGGTGTCACGCCGGAGATCAACGCGATTTCGACCCTGATGCTGGTGATTTCCATCGTGCTGGTGGTGCTGGCCTTCTGGCTGGGACAGCGCGGCAAAAACCAATGAGCCTTTGTCCTTCGTGGTACTTCTGGAGCGTACATCTATGAGCATCAAAAGCATGCGTTTCGCTGTCGCCGGTCTGGCCCTGAGTTGCTTCACGGCGTTCACCGCGCAGGCCGCCGAACCCAAGGAATTGTTCTTCTACAACTGGACCGACTACTACCCGGTCGATCTGCTGGCCAAGTTCGAAAAGGAGACCGGGATCAAGGTCACCATGGACGGCTACGACAGCAACGAAACCCTGCTGGCCAAGTTGCAGGCCGGCGGCGCAGCGTATGACGTGATCGTGCCGTCGCAATCGATCATGCGCACGTTGATCAACCAGAACCTGCTACTGCAAATCGACGCGTCGGCCTTGCCCAACTTCCAGTACGTCAAACCGGCGTTCCGCAACCCGGGTTTCGACCCGGGCCGCAAGTTCTCCGCCCCGTACCTGTGGGGCACCACCGGGTTTTCCTATGACAGCGCGCGGGTGCCCGGCGGCAAACTGGATGACTCGTGGAAAGAGTTCTTCGAACCGCGCAAGGAACTTGAAGGCCAACTCGCCGCCCTCGACACCTCCAGCAGTGTGATCAACGCCGCCAGCCATTACCTGAACGTCGACGAATGCAGCGAAAACCCGCAGGACGCCAAGCGCATTCTGGAGCTGCTGAAAAAACAGAAACCGCACTTGAAGATGTACAGCTCGGACAACACCGTCGACCGCATGGCCTCCGGTGAAGTGATCATGATGCAGAACTGGAACGGCTCCACCGCCCGGGCCACGTTGCAAAAAAGCACCATCAAGTACGTGTACCCGCGCGAAGGCCTGGCGATGTTCCAGGACAACTTCGCCGTACCGAAAAGCGCCCCGCACCCTGGCAACGCGAAGATCTTCATCGACTGGATGATGAAGCCGGAAAACGCCGCCGCCGTGTCCAACGCCATCGCCTACGCCAACGGCATCCAGAGCGACAAACTGATCGACGCCAAATGGCGGGTGATGGACGCGATCAACATGCCCGACGAGTTCGCCTCGCGCCTGCGGCCGGAGAAAGAGTGCAGCAACAAGGCACGCGAGCTGCAGGACCGGATCTGGTCGAAGCTCAAGGGTTGATCCGAGACCGCGTCGCGGCCTTCGCGAGCAAGCCCGCTCCCACAGGGGATTTGTGATCACAACAAATCCAGTGTGGGAGCGGGCTTGCTCGCGAAGAGGCCCTCCCACACAACACAGAGTTTGAGGTATGCAATGAATCAACCCCGCTGGCTGCGCAACGTGCGGTCCTACGGTTCAACCGCCGAAGACCTATTGATCGAAAACGGCCTGTTCAAGCAACGCCGCCCAGCATCAAACGCTGCCCTGACCCCCACCGACATCGACGGCCAAAACCAGCTCCTAACCCCTGCCCTGGTTGAAAGCCACGTCCATCTCGACAAAACCCTCTGGGGTCAACCCTGGCGCCCGAACAGCGCCGGCCCGACGCTCAAGGACTACATCGCCAACGAGCGCCGCGTGCTGCGTGAAGTCCAGGCACCGATTGCCCAGCGCGCTGGCGCCCTGCTGGAAAACTGCATCGCCCGTGGCTCGCTGACGATGCGTTGTCACGTCGACATCGACCCGGAATTCGGCCTGCGCCATGTCGAGGCCATGCAACAGCTGCGCGAAGGCTACCGCGACCTGATCGACCTGCAACTGGTGGTGTTCCCGCAAACCGGCCTGATCAGCCGCCCCGGCACCGCCGAACTGATGCGCGAAGCGATGGCCCTGGGCGTGGAAAACGTCGGCGGCCTCGACCCGTGTGGCATCGACAACGACCCGATCGCGCAGCTCGACTTCGTGTTTAAGCTGGCCAGCGAATTCGAGCGTGGCGTCGACATTCATTTGCATGACAAGGGCGAACTGGGCCTGTGGCAGATCGCACTGATCGCCGACTACACCGAACGCTTCGGGCGTCAGGGTCGGGTGATGATCAGCCACGCGTACTGCCTGGGGATGTTGCCGTGGAGCCAGGTCAAACCGGTGGCCGAACGCCTGGCGGCGCTGGGCATTTCGCTGATGAGTTCGGCACCGGCCGATTGCGCGGTGCCGCCGTTCCTCGCCCTGCGCGAGGCCGGGGTGAATGTCTGCCTGGGTTCGGACGGCATTCGTGATGCCTGGTCGCCCATGGGCAACGGCGACATGCTGGAGCGGGCGATGCTGCTGGCCTTTCGTTTCGACTTGAACAAGGACGATGAACTGACGGCGGCGTTCGAAGCCGCGACGGTGAATGGCGCTCGGGCGTTGGGCTGTGAAGGTTATGGGCTGGAGATCGGCCTACCGGCGGACTTTTTGCTGATGCCGGTGCAGACGCTGAGTGAGGCGGTGGTGTCGCGTCCGGTGCGGCAGGTTTATCGCGGCGGTGAGTTGATCGCCTCCGGTGGCCGACTGCTGGAAAGCCGTTTGTGAAGCGCATTGGCCTCAAGAGCAGCTGCGTCGTTGGTTTCGACGGCGCCCGGCACGTGTTGTGGCGCGACGGCGAAGTGGTGTTCGAAGGTTCGCGTATCGTGTTTGTCGGGCGGGATTATCCGGGGCCGGTGGATCAGTGGATTGATTATGGCAACGCGTTGATCGGTCCGGGCTTCATCGATCTGGATGCACTCGGGGATCTTGATTCGACGGTGCTGACGCTGGACAACGGCGATGAACGCGACATGGGCCGGATGTGGTCCGAGGACTACCTGACGGCAGGTCCGCGAGAGAGTTACAGCCCGGATGAAGAAGTCTTCAAATACCGCTACGCCTTCACTCAGTTGATCCGCAATGGCATCACCACCGCCATGCCGATCACTTCGATGTATTACCGCGAGTGGGCCGAGACTTACGACGAGTTTTCTGCGGTGGCCGGCGTGGCGGCCGAGTTGGGGCTGCGGACTTACCTCGGCCCCTGCTACATGAGCAGTATGAGTTACTGGCGCGCCGATGGAAGCCTCGGGCATCACTGGGATGAAGCGCGAGGCATGGCCGGGCTCGACGCGGCTGTGCGGTTTTTCCATGATTTCGACGGCGCGCACGAGGGTTTGATTCGGGGCGCGCTGCTGCCGGACCGCATCCAGACCTGCACCCCGGCCCTGCTGCAACGCACTGCCGCGCTCAGCCTGGAACTGAACGCGCCGATGCGTTTGCATTGCTGCCAGGGGCTCGGTGAGGTGGCGATGGTCGAACATCTGCGCGGTACTTCGCCGCTGGGCTGGTTGCAGCAATTGAATCTGCTGACCCCGCGCAGTCTGCTGCCCCACGGCATCTACACCTCAGGCGATGACGATCTGCAACGCGTGGTGGATGGCGGCGCGAGTCTGGTGCATTGCCCGGTGGTGTTTGCCCGTGACGGCGAGGCGCTGAACTCCTTCGGTCGCTATCGGGCCAAGGGCATCAACTTCGCCTTGGGCACCGACACCTGGCCGGCGGATTTGCTGGAAAACATGCGCCAGGGTCTGAACATCGCGCGATTGATGGAAGGCAGTGGTTCTTTGACCCGCACGCTGGATTTTTACAACGCGGCCACTCTCGGCGGCGCCAAAGCCTTGGGCCGCGATGATCTGGGCCGCTTGGCACCGGGCGCCAAGGCCGACATCACGGTGTTCAGCCTTCGCGGCCTGCATTTGGGGCCGCTGTTCGACCCACTGAAAAACCTGGTTTTGGCCGGGCGCGGTGACGACTGCATCGCCAGCTACATCAACGGCCGCTGCGTGATGCAGGACGGTCAGGTGCAGTGCATCGACTACCCCGCACTGCAACGCCAGGCCCAACAACAATTCGAAAAACTGATGCGCAGCCACAGCGACCGGGCCTTCGGCCAACCGGACTGGAAAGGCCTGTTCAAACCGGCCATCCCGTTCGCTGACGACTACAGCGCACACGCGCCGCTGAGCGCGATTGATCCCCTTCTTTAGAGAGTCCTGCCCATGCAAAGCTTCGACTTCAGCCAACTGAGCCCACGAGACAAGTACAAGATTCTGATCGGCAGCGTGGTGCCACGGCCAATTGCCCTGGTCACCACCATCGACGGCGAAGGCCGGATCAACGCCGCGCCCTTCAGCTTCTTCAACGCCCTCTCGGCCGACCCGCCGATCCTCGCGTTGGGCGTGGAAAACTACGGCGACCAAAGCCCCAAGGACACCACGCGCAATATCCAGCTCAACCAGGAATTCACCGTAAACATTGTCAGCGATGCCCTGGTGGAAGCCATGAACGTCTGCGCCGTGCCGTTCGCCCCCGGTTTCGATGAACTCACGGCCGCCGGCCTCACCGCCATTCCCGGCTCCACGGTCAAATGCCCACGGATTGGGGAAGCACCGGTGGCACTGGAGTGTCGGCGGATGATGGCGCTGTCCATCGGACAGTCACGGGAGATTATCTTTGGCGAAGTGTTGATGGCGCATGTGCGTGATGAATTGATCGATCCGAAAACCCTGTATATCGATCAGCTCGGGCTCGATGCGATTGGCCGGATGGGTGGGCATGGGTATGCGCGCACGCGGGATTATTTCGATTTGCCGACACGCTCGTTGCAGGCGTGGACGGATGCGCCGGGGGGTGGGGAGCGGTTTTGGCCGTTGGGTAAATGAGGGCGTGGGTGTGTCAGGTAGATCCCCCCTCACCCTAACCCTCTCCCGGAGGGAGAGGGGACTAACCGAGGTGTGTGGCAATATACGTCGACCTGCTAAATCGAGTCGATTATGGATTCAATGCAAAACATTCATATCACAGTCAGTCATGAGATACCCACGGTCAGTCCCCTCTCCCTCCGGGAGAGGGTTAGGGTGAGGGAGCGATTTTGAATGCTCACCTAAAATCCCGGCTGCGCACGTTGATGCCATCCAGCAACGAACTCAAATCGCTCAACCGTCCGGCAATCAAATGCCGCACCTCGCCTTCCTTCTCCCAACGCCCATCGACCTTGAGCAATTGCGAGCCCACCAACACCTGGCGCTGCCGGTCGGCCAGGTCGCGCCAGACAATCACGTTGACGTTGCCGAACTCATCTTCAAGGGTGACAAAGGTCACACCACTGGCGGTGCCCGGGCGTTGTCGACCGGTCACCAGCCCGGCGACACTGACCGGTCGCCCATGCTCGACCTCCAGCAGTTCCTTCGAACTGCGGCAGCGCCGGGCTTTCAATTCTCCCCGCAACAACGCCAGCGGATGCGGGCCGAGCGTGGTGCCGACACTGTTGTAATCGGCTAGCAGGTCCTCGCCGACGGTGGGTCTGGGCAACGACACCGCGCCCTCCTCCTGACTCGGCAGACCGGCAAACAAGCCAAGCTGTTTCTGCACTCCCGCCACTTCCCAGCGCGCCCGATGACGGTCACCGGCCAGGCCACGCAGCGCACCGGCATCGGCCAGTTGCTCCTGGGCGCGGGCATCGAGCCGCGCCCGCTCGCCGAGGTCGGCAACGTCGATAAACGCCCCCTTCGACCGTGCGGCTTCGATGCGCCGGGCATCGTCCTCGCGAAAGCCCTTGATCATCCGCAACCCCATGCGAATCGCCGGCTGGGCTCCGGTGATCGGTTCGAGGCTGCAATCCCAGTCACTGGCGCGCACGTCCACCGGGCGAATCTGCAATTGATGCCGGCGCGCGTCCTGCAGAATCTGGTCCGGGCTGTAGAAACCCATGGGCCAGCTGTTGATCAGCGCACAGGCGAAGGCCGCCGGCTCGTGGCATTTCAACCAGCAACTGGCGTAGGTCAGCAAGGCGAAACTGGCGGCGTGGGACTCGGGAAAACCATAACTGCCAAAGCCTTTGATCTGCTCGAAGATCTGCGCGGCAAACTCCGCCGTGTAACCGTTTTTCTTCATCCCGGCGGCCAGGCGATCCTTGTGCGGCTCCAGCCCGCCGTGGCGTTTCCAGGCGGCCATGGAGCGGCGCAACTGATCGGCCTCGCCGGGGCTGTAGTCGGCGGCGACAATCGCAATCTGCATCACTTGTTCCTGGAACAGCGGCACGCCCAACGTGCGCTTGAGCACGGTTTCCAGTGCCGGGGACGGATAGACCTCCGGTTCTTCCTTGTTTCGGCGTCGCAGGTATGGATGCACCATCCCACCCTGAATCGGCCCCGGACGGACGATCGCCACTTCAATCACCAGATCGTAGAAATTCACCGGTTTGAGCCTCGGCAGCATCGACATCTGCGCCCGGGACTCGATCTGGAACACACCGATGGTGTCGGCACGGCCAATCATTTCGTAGGTGGGCGCGTCTTCGGACGGGATCGTCGCCAGGCTCAGGTCCCGATGGCGATGACGGCGCAACAGATCGAAACAGCGACGGATCGCACTGAGCATACCCAATGCCAGGATATCCACCTTGAGCAGCCCGACGGCATCGAGGTCGTCCTTGTCCCACTGGATGATGGTGCGCTCGGCCATGGCGGCGTTTTCCACCGGAACCAGGCTGTCCAGAGGCTGTTCGGAAATCACGAAGCCGCCGGGGTGCTGGGACAGGTGTCGAGGAAAACCGATCAACTGCCCCGTCAGGCTCAACACCCGGCGCAGCACCGGGCTCTCGGGATCGAACCCGCCTTCAAGCAGGCGTTCCACGGGCGGTGTTTCATCACTCCAGTGGCCACAGCAATCGGCCAGGGCGTTGATCTGATCCGGCGGCAAACCCAGGGCCTTGGCCACATCACGCACCGCGCCGGCCGCGTGATACGTGCTGACCACCGCCGTCAACGCCGCGCGGGTCCGGCCATAACGCTGGAACACGTACTGCAGGACTTCTTCGCGACGTTCGTGTTCGAAATCGACGTCGATGTCCGGCGGTTCGTTGCGCTCTTTGGAGAGAAAGCGCTCGAACAACAGCGTGGTGCGATCCGGATCGATTTCCGTGATGCCCAAGGCAAAGCACACTGCGGAGTTGGCCGCCGAACCACGGCCCTGACACAGGATTTTTTGCTCACGGGCGAATCGCACAATGTCGTGAACCGTCAGGAAATAGCTTTCGTAACCCAGTTCGGCGATCAGCTCCAGTTCCTTGTCGATCTGCGTCAGCACCTCGGCCTGCGGGCCTTTTGGCCAGCGCCACGCGATGCCCTCTTCGGTCAGATGCCGCAGCCAGGACGTGGCTGTCTGGCCTTCAGGGACCAACTCCCGGGGATATTGATAACGCAACTGACCGAGGTCGAAGGTGCAACGCCGGGCGATGTTCAGCGTTTCATCGAGCAGTGTTTGCGGGTAGATCGATTGCAGAGCCTCGAGACTGCGCACATGCCGCTCGCCATTGGGATGAAGACGCAGCCCGGCCTCCGCCACCGGCAGGTGATGACGGATCGCGGTCATGGTGTCCTGCAAGGCGCGCCGCCCACGAGCGTGCATGTGCACATCGCCGCTGGCCACTGCCGGGATTCGCAGTTCGCCCGCCAGGGTCAGCAGCGCAGCCAGCCGTCGGGTATCGTCCTGGCCGCGATGCAACTGGACGGCCAACCACAGGCAATCGACGAAGGCCTGTTTCAGCCAGTGGCCCTGCTCGACGTCATCGACCGCGTCCGGCACCCACAACGCCAACAGCCCCGGCAAGGGTTCACTGAAGTCCTCGCGCAGCACTTGATACTGGCCTTTCTGCGTGCGGCGCCGCGCTCGGGTAATCAGTCGGCACAGGGTCTGGTAACCCTCGAGGTTTTCCACCAGCAACACCAGTTTCGGACCGTTCTCGATGCGCACTTCGCTGCCGATAATCAGCGGCAGCTCCACGGATTTGGCCGCTTGCCAGGCGCGGACGATACCGGCCAGGGTGCATTCGTCGGTGATCGCCAAGGCCTGATAGCCCTGTTTTTTCGCCCGCTGAAAGAGTTCGAGGGCACTGGAAGCACCGCGCTGAAAACTGAAGTTCGACAGGCAGTGCAGCTCGGCATAGTCGACGCTCATGCGAACCAGCCCTGCAGCCACAACGGGCCGTCCTCACCGACCGCACGATAGGCCCAGCCCTGCTGGCCGGAACGGGTTTCGATCAGGAAGTAATCGCGGCGCACATCGTCGCCGTCCCACCAACCGGACTCAATGCGTTCCGGGCCCATCAGGATGCGCGTCGAACCTTCGTGTACCGCCAACGGTTCAGTCAGCAGCCAGCCCGGACGTTGCACCGCAGGCAGCCCTGCACAGCGCTGACTGTCGACACTGGCCTGCCACGCGCATTCCGGCCGGTAATCGGCCTGGAACCGCAAGCCCTGCACCGCGTCATCCCCCAACCGCGCGCGCAAGCGTTCGCGCAGTTGCTCCCAGGGCAAGGACTGCTGCGGGCGGTCGTCGAACAGCTCCTGACGCTGGGGAACGAAGGCCGGCAAGTCTTCGGCGCGCAGGCGAAAACCGCGCACCGGGGCCTCGACCTGAACGTGTTCCAACCGGCCCCGGGCCAGTTCAAAGAGCATCGCCGGATCACGTTCGGCGCTGAGCAGGCCGACCTTGATGACGGTGTCCGGCAACCCGGCGTGTTCCAGGTGCAGGTCGAAACGCTGCACGCCGCTGTCCCGACCGCAAAGAAACGCCGACAGGTCGCCGGTCAGCCGGCGTAACGGAAACAGCAGCGCCTGATGGGACTGCACGTCGAAGTTGAGCTCGATGCGCACATCGAAGCGGTCCGGCGGCAAGTAGAACGCCAGCGCCAGCCGCCGTAACCCGAGCAAGGCGTCCAGATGCTTGAGCACCTGAGCCTCGAAACGCCGGGCCAGACTATGGCGAGGCAACGCCTGAACCTGGCTCAAGGTGCGCAACCCCATGCGCGACAACGCGGTGGCAACGCTGGTTTCCAGCCCGATCCGGTCGATGGGCAACTGTCCAAGATGATGTTGTAAGGCTTGATCGTCAGGCACCACCAGACCGTCATAAGCGTTGGCCAGCACCCGTGCGGCCACCGGGTTGGGCGCGGCAACAATCCGATGGCGAAACCCCAGCTCGCCGAGCTCGGTCCGCAACCGCGCCTCGAATTGCGGCCAGGCGCCGAACAATCCCAGGCTGGATTCGATTTCAAACACCACCGCACGCGGGTAATGCACGCTGACTTGTGAACTGAATCGATAAGCCCAGGCGGCCAGAAACTGCTGCCAGTGCTCGATCTCGGCAGCGTCGTACTCAGCCGTGACAAACCCTTTGCTCAAGGCCTGGGCGGCGGTCATCGACTGGCCCGGACGCAAGCCCAGCGCCCGGGCCGAAGCGTTGACCGCTTGCAACACCCGACGCTGGGCCGGGCCGGTCAGCAGCGCCAGCGGCTCATCGGGATCGGCGCGCTGACGCAGTACCGCGTCCAGCGCCAATTGCGGGAAGAGAATGCAGACCCAGCGCATGGCAACCTCAATGTCCCACAGGGAAGGCAATCGGCGCCGAACGCGCCAGCCCACCCCGGCACTTGAGCACGCGCAATTGCGCAGGCCTGGCATCGATGGCGATGCGCAGGGCGGCGGGCGAAGGGTTGATCGCCTCATTGATCGAGCGGTAGGCGAACGCCAGGGTCGAGCCGGTTTCCGCCGCCACCTGCAAGCGCCGCAACGCCCGGTCATCGGCCTTGTGCGGCCAGCACAGCACTGCGCCGCAACTGCCCGAACGCAGGCATTGTTCCGCAGCCCACAAGGCATCGCGCTCGCTGGCCTGGATGATCGACAACTGACGCAGATCGACCCCGGCGTTCTGCCAGGCCTGGGGGTATGGCACGTAAGGCGGCGCCACCAGCACGATTCGTTCGCCCGCAGCGGACAACCGTGCCAGCGCCGGCCACACCAGTTGCAACTCGCCAACACCCTGCCCGGCCAAAAGGATTTCGGTCAGCGCCGCTTCCGGCCAACCACCCGTCGGCAACGCCGCATCCAGCGCGGCATGCCCGGTGGGTTGCGGGCTGACGGCCGGTGGCGCAGGCCGGCCCTTCCAGACCTGGCCGCCATTGAACAGCGTATCCAGCGCAACGACGGCGCCCATCACCCTTGCCTCACCAGACCGCAGAACACCCCTTCGATGGCCAGGTCCTGACTGGCTTCGACGATGATCGGCTGATAGGCCGGATTGCGTGGCAGCAATCGGACGACCTCGCCGACCCGCTCGAAACGTTTGATGGTGACTTCGCCGTCGAGTCGCGCGACGACGATCTGGCCGTTGACCGCCTCGGGATTGCGGTGCACGCCCACCAGGTCGCCGTCGAGAATGCCGTCTTCGATCATCGAGTCACCCTGGACCCGCAGCATGTAATCCGGCACCCGCGAGAAGATCGACGGGTCAAGCAGCAAGCGGCTGTGAACCTCGGCATCGGCACCGATCGGCGCACCCGCTGCCACCCGGCCGAGTACCGGGATGTCCAGCAATTCGGGCCGCGCCGGCTGCCCGAGCAAACGAATGCCCCGGGCCTGATGCGCATTGACCTCGATGAAACCGGCCTCAGTCAGCGCCAGCACATGCTTGCGCGCCACGCTACGGGAGGCGAAACCGAACGCCTCGCTGATTTCAGCGAGGCTCGGGGACTGGCCATGCTCGGCGATTCGATCGCGGATAAAGGTCAGGATGGCGGTACGGCGGGGAGTTAAAGTCGTCATGGAGTACATTTGTACTCTTTTGGCTTTTTTCTGGCAAGGACCGCCAGTCAGCTGGCGGTCGACCACACAACCTGAGGTAAACACCGATTAAATGTGGGAGCGGGCTTGCTCGCGAATGCGGTTCAACATTCAACATTGATGTCGACTGACCCACCGCCTTCGCGAGCAAGTCGAATCGTCGCACCGCCGCTCCCACATTAGATTTCAGTAGGTTCGGGGGTGAGTTGTGCCAGGTAGGGCCAGGGGTAAATGCCGCGTTCGTGGCCATCGCTGAATACCAGTTGCAGACCGTAGCCCTGGGAATTGAGTTCGACCACACGGATGCGCTCATCGACTTTCACCCTCAACCCCTGCAACCGAAACGCCCGGCATTGCGAGCACGGGCATTGGCGGCGCAATTCAGCGTGATCCAACAACTGCTCGCGACCATCCGGCCAGTTCAACCGCAGCTGCTGTTTACCTTGGGAATTGCCAATCGCCACCGGGTTCATTGCAGCTGACTCAAGGCGATGCGCACGGCTTTGCGCACTTCCGGGTCGCCGTCGTCCTGCGCGGCCTGCAAGGGTGCGATGGCGCCCCGATCGTTCAATTCTCCGAGGGCCAGGGCGGCTTCCTTGCGCAGGTTGCTGATGCGATGGCCGAGGGTTTCGATCAACGCTTCAAGGGCCGGGACGTAACGCAAACGGCCGAGGCTACGAGTGGCGCGCAGGCGGACTTGCCAGTAATCGTCACTCAAGGCTTCGACCAAGGCCGGGCCGGCGTCGACGTGCCCGATCTTACCCAGCGTGGTGGCAGCCTCTTCGCGGACTTGCCAGGCTGCGTCCTGCAAGGCGTGGCGCAACGCCGGCAGCACCTGGGCGTCGGACGCCAGGCCAAGGGCACCGGTGGCGGCGCGGCGGACTTCGGTGTCCGGGTCGTCACTGGCTAATCGAGCAAGCGCCGGCAAGGCATCGATCTGCTTAAGCCAGCCGAGTACGCCGACAGCTTCGCGGCGAACACTGGCGTCTTCATCGGTCAATGCCCCTAAAGCGGCAGCGGCGGCATCGGGAAAGCGCAACTCACGCAAGGCCCGGAAAGCAGCGATGCGCACGTTGATGTCGGCATGCCCGGTCCACGGCAGAATCACCCTGCCCGCCGCCTCGGTCTTGAGCAGGCTAAGGCTTTGCGCGGCGGCCGCTCGCACGGCTTGGGAAGGATCGGTCAGCGCCTGACACAGCGCTTCCACCACCGGTTCGTCCTCCCAGGCTTCGAGCAATCGTGCGGCTTCGGCGCGGACTTCTTCGGTCGGGTCTTGCGCAAGGCGATTGACCAGCCACAGCAAACCGTCCGGCTCTTCAAGGTCGGCCAGTTCGATCAGGGCAATTCTGCGCACGCCGGGATCTTCATCCGTCAGGCGTGGTTGCAGGGCGAGAATGTCGTCGTTATCGGTTACATCGAATAGAGAGGTCATAGGGCAAATCGCGGCAGTTTGTTTTCAAGGGGAAGTCCGAGAGGGTTCAGGCGCGGTAACTGCCGACCGTCTTCGTGACGCAGCAACTCGAGGCAATGACGCTTCAAGCGGGAGAACTCGTGGCTGGTGACCCGTTCGGTGGTGCGTGGCCGTGGAAAATCGAGGCGCAGGTCTTCAATGATCCGGCCCGGGCGCGAACTCATGACCAGCAGCCGATCGGCGAGGAACAGCGCTTCATCGATGTCATGGGTGACGAACACCACGGTGGTGCGAATTCGCGTCCAGATGTCCAGCAGCAGCTCCTGCATGTTCAACCGGGTCAGCGCGTCGAGGGCGCCAAAGGGTTCATCCATCAGCAACAGGCGTGGGCGGTTGATCAGCACCCGGGCGATTTCTACCCGTTGCTGCATGCCACCGGAAAGCTGATCGGGCCAGCGCTCGGCAAACCCTTCGAGGCCCACCAGGGCAAGGATTTCATCGGCAGCTTTATGCCTTTCGGCTTTTCCGATGCCGCGCATTTTCAGGCCGAAAGCGACGTTGTCGCGCACGGTGCGCCAAGGGAACAGCGTGTGGTGCTGGAACACCATGCCGCGCTGCGGGGACGGGCCCGAGACCGGCGCACCGTCGACTTTCAGGGTGCCGGTTCGCGGTTGCAGGTGTCCGGCCAGCGCACCGAGCAAGGTCGATTTGCCGCAACCGGACGGCCCGAGAATGCACACGAATTGCCCCGGCTCGATCTGGCAATCCAGACCTTGCACGGCTTCGAAGGCTTGCTTGTGTTCGCCGAGGACAATGGACAATTGTCGGATGTCGATCCGCCCTTCAGGGGTTTGCATCACGCTCATCAGGCTTTTCCTCGTGGTCGGTGCCAAGGCGTGAACAGCCCGCCCAGACGTTTGATCAGCAGGCTGCTGCCCATCCCCAGTACGCCAATCAGCAACATGCCGACCACGATGTCGGCGTAGTTCTGGATGGTGTAGGACTCCCAGGTGTAATAACCAATGCCGTATTGGCCGGAGATCATTTCGGCGGTCACCAGGCAGAACCATGAGGTGCCCATGCCGATAGCCAGGCCGGTGATGATGCTCGGCGCGGCGCCCGGCAGGATCACCTCCAGCAGAATCGCCCGGCGCCCTGCCCCGAGGCTTTTCGCCGAGGCGATCAGCCGAGGGTCGACGCCTTCGACGCCATGCACGGTGTTGAGCAGAATCGGAAACAGCGCGCCGGTGAAGGTGATGAAGACCATCGACAGCTCTGAGGATGGGAACATCAGGATCGCCAGCGGAATCCAG
Source organism: Pseudomonas sp. GL-B-26 (assembly GCF_019947405.1). Taxonomy (NCBI): domain Bacteria; kingdom Pseudomonadati; phylum Pseudomonadota; class Gammaproteobacteria; order Pseudomonadales; family Pseudomonadaceae; genus Pseudomonas; species Pseudomonas sp. GL-B-26. The sequence continues at coordinate 22,008 of NZ_JAGYGJ010000037.1, forward strand.
GCCACGGCGGGGATCGGACGCAGGACTTCCAGCGGTGGTAGCAGCAGGTCTTCAGCCCATTTCGAGCGACCGATGGCCAAGCCCAACGCGATGCCGATGATCAGCGCCGCGAGGTAACCGGCGAAGACTCGGCTGAGGCTGCTGCCGAGGTGTTGCGCGAGCTTGCCGGAGTCGCCGAGGCCGAGGGCGGCTTCGATCACCGCCAGTGGCGTCGGGACGTTGGCGAAGGTGACCAGGCCGAGGTTCCAGTGGTGACTGGCGGCGAGTTGCCAGAACAGGAGGCAGAGCAGTAAGGAGGCTGCTCGGGGAATCCAGCGGGCGAATGATCTGTGCATGGATGGAATACCAGCTTGATTCGGTTGAATTGAAGATCTTCGGTGTGGGTTGAAATCCCCCCCTCACCCCAGCCCTCTCCCCAGTGGGGAGAGGGGGAAAGGGAGCCGATCTCCATACTTTTCAAAGCCTGAGTTCGACTCGAGGTCGCAGGTCGCAGTACATCGCCCAAACACCTCGGTCAGTCCCCTCTCCCCTCTGGGGAGAGGGTTAGGGTGAGGGGTGGTTCTTGAGTCCACCCCACAACTCAGCGGGTAGCGACTGCCTGGGTGGTGGCGTCGGTGAAGTCGAAGACTTTTCCGCCCTGGGCCGTGGCAAATTGTTGGGCCTGGCCTTTGAGCAGAAACGCACTCAGCCGCCCTTTCGCATCACTGGCAAACCACGCCTGATCCGCCAGCAACTTGATCCCGCTGTCACTCGCCTGGGCATACACCGCGCGGATGTTTTTGCCTTCCTGCTTCAGGCTGGCCAACGCGGTGAACGCCGACTCCGCCGAGGCGTACTGCCGAACCTTCGGCTCGCCACGCACCCAGATCTCCGACACATGACTGAAATCGGTGATGGCTTTGCCACTCGACGCATCCACCGCCTTGAGCGGCGTCTGCCCGTAGTTGGCCAGTTGCGCGGTGTAGTCCAGATTCGACGCCTTGAACGCGGCGCGGATGTATTGGTCATCGATGAAGGTATTCAGATCGAGACCACGATCAGCCTTCTTCAGCAGCTTGAGGGTATCGATGGCAGTCCCAACGGCCTGACGGTATTCCGGCTTCCAGCTGAGGTCGCGAGTCTGCACGCCGAGTGGACCGTGGAACAGGTAATTGACCTCGGCATCGACGCCGGTGACCTTGGCGATCAACTCGCTGTATTTCTCCGGCTCAGCCGCGAGCAACTGGTTGGCTTCGATGCTCGCCCGCAGGTAAGCCACGACGATTTCCGGGTACTTCTTCGCGTAGGCCTGATCCACCAGCGCGCCGTGGAAGGTCGGCGCATTGGCCTGGGCGCCGTCATAAATCTTGCGCGCGAAACCACGGCTGGGGAACAGTTCGGCGAACGGCACGAAATCGGCGTGGGCATCAATCTTCCCGGCCTGCAATGCCGAGCCGGCGACTTCCGGCGGCTGGGCGATGATGTTCACGTCTTTCAGCGGATCCCAGCCTTGGGCAGCCACGGCCCGCAGCAACATGCCGTGCGCCGTCGAGGCGAACGGCACGGAAATGGTTTTGCCTTTGAGCTCCGCCAGCGACTGCACGCTCGAGGCGCTCGGCACCACAATGCCGTTGCCACTGCCCTTGATGCTGCCCGACAGCACGCTGATAAACAGGCTGTGCTTGCCCGCGGTTTCGAACGCCACACCGTTGAACGAACCGGGGAAATCGGCCATCGCACCGAAGTCGAGTTTGCCGGCGACCATCTCGTTGGTCAGGGGCGCGCCGCTGGTGAAGTTCTTCCACTCCACCTCGTACTTGGCGTCTTTGTAGGGGCCGTCGTGGGGCAGGTATTTGTCCAGCAGGCCCAGTTCGCGAATCAACAAACCGCCGGCGGCGCAGTTGATCGTGGTGTCCTGGGTGCCGATGGCAATGCGGATGGTTTCGGCCGATGCCGACAAGGTGAATGAAGCCAGTACCAGACCGGCTAATGCTGCACGCAACATAGATGTGTCCCCTCGAATCATTTATAGGATGTTCGTCTCCGCCACGATCAGGGCGCGGTGGGAAACGAGGGGTGTTTTGGATCAGGCGTCCGGTGGTTGCCGGATAGCGTTAGGTTGTTTGGACTGGCCTCTTCGCGAGCAAGCCCGCTCCCACAGGGTTCTTTGGAGTTTTCAAAATCTGAGGCACAGCACAAATCATTGTGGGAGCGGGCTTGCTCGCGAAGGCGTCCGATCAATCAATGGAGATGCCATCTGTGTCCACACTCAGCGCAACAAATAAGGAATCTCGACTTTCACCGCCCCGGTCGGGCAGTCCTTTTCACACGGCATGCAGTACCAGCATTCGTCGAACGCCATGTAGGCCTTTTGCGTGGCCGGGTTGATCGCCAACAGATCCATCGGGCAGACGTCGACGCACACGGTGCAGCCTTTGTGGGCAATGCAAAGGTCCTCATCGACCGTGACGGGCGCATTGGAGCGGAAGAAGATTTCCTGGGGTTGATAGGCCATTTCGCGGTCTCTCTTTTTTGTGATGCTCAAGCAGCAAAGGCACCGACTCTCAGCCGGTCGTAGGCCTGCATTTCATCGGCGTCCAGCGGGATGATGTAAGGCTCGACGGCTTTCTTGAAACTGCTCATCACGCCGTTTTCATCCTTCTTCAGGTGGCAATGGCAGAACCAGTCGCTGTCGTTGCGTTGCGGGTGGTCGACCCGATAGTGGTAAAGCCCCCAGCGACTTTCGGCGCGGAACAGCGAAGCGCGGGCGGCCATTTCGGCGCAGTCGCGGATCATGCTGACTTCCATTGCGCGCATCAGTTCGTGGGCGTTGTGGGCCTTGATCTGATCGAGATCGCGCTGGATATCGCTGAAGCGTTGCAGGCCGATTTGCATCTTCTTGGTCACTTTCGGCGGTTGCAGGTAGTCGTTGACGAAGCGCCGCAGCTTGTACTCGACCTGAGCCGGCGGCAGGCCATGTTCGCGGTCCAGCGGTGCGTAGACCCGAGCCTTTTCCGTTTCAATCTGCTGGGCATCGACCGCTGAAAACTCGCGTCCGGCGACAAAGTCCGCCGCATTGGTGCCGGCAAACCAGCCGTAGGTGAACGCGCCGAGCATGTAATTGTGTGGCACCGCAGCCATGTCACCCGCCGAGTACAAGCCCTTGACCGAGGTCTCGGCCTTCTCGTTGACCCACACACCTGATGCCGAGTGACCGCTGCAAAAACCGATTTCCGAGATGTGCATTTCGACCATTTGCGTGCGGTAGTCAGTGCCGCGATTGGCGTGAAACTGGCCGCGACTCGGGCGTTCGTTGCTGTGCAGGATCTCTTCGATGTTCTGGATGGTTTCCTCGGCCAGGTGATCGAGTTTGAGGAACACCGGACCGTTGCCGCTTTCGAGTTCCTGGTGGAACTCCCACATCATCTGGCCGCTCCAGTAATCGCATTCAATAAAGCGTTCGCCCTTATTGTTCGCGGTGTAGCCGCCCAACGGACCGGTGACGTAGGCGCAGGCCGGGCCGTTGTAATCCTTGATCAGCGGGTTGATCTGGAAGCATTCCAGGTTCGCCAGTTCTGCCCCGGCGTGATAAGCCATGGCGTAACCGTCGCCAGCATTGGTTGGGTTTTCGTAGGTGCCCATCAGGTAACCCGACGACGGCAAACCCAGGCGCCCGGCGGCGCCGCAGCAGAGGATCACGGCTTTGGCCTTGATCACGTGGAAGTCGGCGGTGCGGCAATCGAAGCCCATCACGCCATTGACCGCGCCCTCTTCGTCCGTCAGCAATCGCGTGCAGACCAGCCGATTGGTGATGCTTACCCGCGCCCGTTTCAACTGGCGATACAGGACTTTTTTGATGTCGTGCCCTTCCGGCATCGGCAGCACGTAGGCGCCCATGTGGTGGACCTTTTTCACCGCGTAGTCGCCGGTTTCATCCTTCTCGAACTTCACGCCCCAACGATCCAGCTGCTCGATGGTTTCGAAGCTGTGGGTCGCGTAGGCATACACCGCTGCCTGATTGACGATGCCGTCATTGGCGATGGTGATTTCCTTGGTGTACTGCTCGGGCGTCGAGTGACCGGGAATGATCGCGTTGTTCAGGCCGTCCATGCCCATGCTGATCGCGCCACTGCGTTTGACATTGGCCTTGTCGATCAGCAGCACGCGCAAATCGCGGTTGCGTTCCTTGGCCTTGATCGCCGCCATCGGTCCTGCGGTGCCGCCGCCGATCACGACGATGTCGTATTCCTGTTCGAGCGTCTTTCTAGTCATTGAGCCGTGAGTCATGCCTGCGCCCCTTTTTGCCGGTCGATCCGCAGGCGGTACTGGAAGGCATCGCCGCGGTAGTAAAGGTGTTCGAAGTCCACGGGTTGGCCGCTGGCGTCGTGGGTCAGGCGCTCGATGCGCATGATCGGCGAGCCGGGCTCGACGTTCAGCGCCTGGGTCAGGTCGCTGTCGGCCAGCACCGCGTCGATGGCCAGATCCGCGTGACCGAGGGCCAGGCCGCAGTCGTTTTCCAGGATCAGAAAAATGTCGCGAGTGACAAGGTCGGCCTTCTCCAGGCGCTCACCGATGGCTTTGGGCAGGTAGGTGATCTCCAGGGAAATCGGCTCGCGGTTGATCAGCCGTACGCGTTTGATCTGCGCCACCGTCTCGCCTTCGGCGACGTGCAAGCGCTCGGCAACGAGTTTGTCGGCGGCAATGAATTTGAAGCTGCGCAGGCGGTTGATCACCTCGTAGCCGCGACCGGTCATGGACTCGGCGAGGCCTTGCAGGGTGCTGACGTTCTGGAAGGTTTTTGGCTTGGCGACGAAGGTGCCTTTGCCGTGGATCTTGAAGATCAGCCCTTCTTTCTGCAGATCCCCCAGGGCTTGGCGCACGGTGATGCGGCTGACTTTGAACAGCGCGCCGAGTTCGCTTTCGGAAGGCATCTGGCTGTCTTGTGGGTATTCGCCGTCAAGGATGCGGGCGCGCAGCACATCCCGCAGTTGAGTGTGCAGCGGAACGCTACTGAGGGAGAGAACGTTATCGGTCATGGAAGATCACTTGTTATAACGAGTTATGACGTGATCTTAAAGTTCTAATGGGAGGCTTGAGAAATACTGTTTGAGCATAAGGTTAGAAGCCGCGCTTGAGGATCTGGTCCATCACCCAATCGGTTTTCAATGCCTGCTCGGCCACAGCCGGATGCTGCGCCTCACCCCGAATGTGCGCGTTCATGCCCAGTACGTGATGCCACTGGATGTGCTCATGATTCTCGATGTGCAGGCTGAGGGTTTCATCGGCTTCAAGCTGAACCGGATGTTCATCGAATACGGAAAAGCTGATCCGGCCTTTGCTGCCGATCAGCTCGACCCGATCTCCGCGGCGGTCCGCAACAAAATTCCAGCAGCCCATACCCAGGACGCCCGAAGCAAACCGCCAACTGGCGCTGACGGCGTCTTCAGCGGCATACAAACCGGCCTGGTGCGCGGTAAACCCGGCGACTTCGACGATGTCACCGAGCAGGTACTGGAACAGGTCGAAGCCATGGCTGGCCAGGTCGGCGAAATAACCACCGCCAGCAATGGCCGGGTCGGTACGCCAGTTATCTGTACCACCAAGATCGATCGGAGATGGCGCTTTGGTCAGGGTCCAGGTCAGGTGCCGTACCTCGCCGATCCGCCCTTCCTCCAGCCATTGCCGCACCTGCTGGAAGCGCGGCAGCGAGCGTCGGTAGTAGGAAACAAACAGGTGCAGCCCGGCATCGGCAAAGACCTTCTGCATCTCACGGCTTTGCCCGGCATTCAACGACATCGGTTTTTCGACGCAGCAATGTTTGCCGGCGGCGGCCACCCTCAAGGCGTAAGCGTGATGACTGTCAGGCGGCGTGGCGATGTACACCGCGTCGACCTCGGGATCATTGATCAACGCGTCGACGTCGGTGTAGACCCGAGCGATGCCGTGGCGCGCGGCGTAATCGGTCACCGCGTCCAGACGCCGACCCATCACCGCCACCAACGCCGAGCCGGGCGCCTTGTAGAAGGCCGGCCCGCTCTTGCGTTCAGCGACGCTGCCACAACCGATCATGCCCCAGCGCACCACGTTCATACTCACTCCCTGATGTTTAGCCGATGCGCAGAGCGCGCAGGTCCAGATGACCGTCCTTGAGCGGCGGGCACCAGTAGTAGCCGCCGGTGATCGGCCGGCTGATGCGGTACAAACCGTCGGTGATGCCGTCTTCCAGACCGCTCATGCGGCGCAATTGGGCTTCGAAGGCATCGAGGGAGAAACCGAAGGCCAGGAACATCAGGCCGGCGCGATCGCCTTCGATCCAGGGCATGGAACGGCGCACCACGAAGGCCTCGGGGGCGAAGCTTTCCTGGGCGGTGCGTTTGACGTGAGCGGAAATCGGCGCGTCGTCGATCTCTTCGTTGTCGCTCAAACGACGGCCCATGATGTTGTCCTTCTCATGGGGCGGCATCGCGTGGAAGCCTTTCAGATCATGCTGCCACTGCTGGATCGCGGCGAAGCTGCCGCCGACCATTCCGTCAGCGCCGTCACTCACCAGCGCAGCGGCAACGGCGGCTTCGTCGTGAGGGTTTTCGGTGCCGTCTTCGTAACCGGTCAGGTCATGGCCGGTGAGGTGGCGGAAGGTTTCGTTCATCTGCACCAGGCGCAGGGCCGGGGCCAGCGCGGCTTCGATGGCGTTGCTGCGATTGAGCAATTCGCCACGGTCGACACCGTGCAACCAGCACCAGAGCGCGTGCTGGGTCGACGGGTTGTCGACGCCGACACCGGTCAACGCTGGAAAGGCGCGCAGGCCTTCGATTTGCCCCTTGAGGGCCTTGACCAGGGATTCACCGAACCCGACCACTGCCGACTTCCCGTCCACCAGCCCCTTAAGATTCTCCAGCGCAGCCGGCAATGCAGCGGCGGATTCGAGTGCGAAGAACATATGACGGGCTTGAGGCGGAACTGGGGTGGCGAGAATGCCCGGCTGGTAGTAACTCATATGAACTCCTTTGAGAAAGAGCGTGAAGTTTAACCGCAGCATCGGTCGTTGTGTGTTTTCAGGTCAAAAGATCGCCCTGTAGCAGCTGCCGAGCCTGCGAGGCTGCGTTCGGCGGCGAAGCCGTCGTGAAATCGAATATCGCGGTGTGTCAGGAAAACCTTGCGTACCGGGTTTGCGACGGCTTCGCCGCCGAACGCAGCCTCGCAGGCTCGGCAGCTGCTACGACGACCCGCAACGTCGAGCCAAAAAATCATAAGATGAGCCATGACAAGCGAGTCCCAGGTCTGCTAAAACGATTCATCAGTGCATCACCCAATCCAGACGGGGTAGCGACATGACCACAGCACACATCCTTGGCAACCTGTTTCCCGACGCCACCGACATCCCGGAAAAATACCGTCTCGACGGCCAGACCGAGCAGCGTGAATACCTGGTCGACGGCGAGCTGAAAACCTGGTCCGGGCCCCTCGCCCAGGTCCGCAGCCCGGTGTACCTGACGGGTGAAAATGGCGATGAACAAGTGATCCTCGGCAGCACGCCGCTGCTCGACGCCGACACCGCATTGACCGCCCTCGATGCCGCCGTCCGCGCCTATGACCGTGGCCAGGGCCTGTGGCCGACGATGCGCGTGGCCGAGCGCATCCAGCACGTCGAAGCCTTCCTCGGACGCATGCGTGAACAGCGCGAAGCCGTGGTCAAGTTGCTGATGTGGGAAATCGGCAAGAACCTCAAGGACTCGGAGAAAGAGTTCGACCGCACCTGCGATTACATCGTCGACACCATCAACGCGCTCAAGGAACTCGACCGCCGCTCCAGCCGCTTCGAACTGGAACAGGACACCCTCGGCCAGATCCGCCGCGTACCGCTGGGTGTGGCGTTGTGCATGGGACCTTACAACTACCCGTTGAACGAAACCTTCACCACGCTGATTCCGGCGCTGATCATGGGCAACACCGTGGTGTTCAAACCGGCCAAGCTGGGTGTGCTGCTGATTCGTCCGTTGCTGGAAGCGTTCCGCGACAGCTTCCCGGCCGGGGTGATCAACGTGATCTACGGCAGCGGCCGCGAGACCGTCAGCGCGCTGATGGCCAGCGGCAAGATCGACATCTTCGCGTTTATCGGCACCAACAAGGCCGCCAGCGACCTGAAAAAACTCCATCCAAAACCGCACCGCTTGCGTGCGGCGTTGGGCCTGGACGCGAAAAACCCCGGCATCGTGCTGCCCGAGGTGGATCTGGACAACGCGGTCAGCGAAGCGCTTACCGGCTCGCTGTCGTTCAATGGTCAGCGCTGCACCGCGTTGAAAATCCTCTTCGTCCATGAAGACGTGGTCGAGGCGTTCATCGAGAAATTCAACGCCAGACTCGCCAGCCTCAAACCGGGCATGCCGTGGGACAGCGGCGTGGCGCTGACGCCGTTGCCCGAAGCGAGCAAAGTCGATTACCTGCACTCGCTGGTGGCGGATGCCGTCGGCAAAGGCGCCACCGTGGTCAACCCCAACGGCGGTGAAGCCCGCGCTTCGTTCTTCTACCCCGCCGTGCTGTACCCGGTGACGCCGCAGATGCGCGTCTATCAGGAAGAACAGTTCGGCCCGGTCGTGCCGATCGTGCCTTACCGGCATCTGGACACGGTGATCGATTACGTCCTGGAATCGGACTTCGGCCAGCAGCTGAGTATTTTCGGCACCAATCCGGTGGCGGTCGGCCGACTGGTGGATACCTTCGCCAACCAGGTCGGCCGGATCAACCTCAATGCCCAGTGCCAGCGCGGCCCGGACACTTTCCCGTTCAACGGCCGCAAGAACTCCGCCGAAGGTACGCTGTCGGTGCATGATGCGCTGCGGGTGTTTTCGATCCGGACACTGGTGGCGACCAAGTTCCAGGAAACCAACAAAGAACTCATCAGCGAGATCATCAGCGGACGCAGTTCGAGTTTCCTGACCACCGATTACATCTTCTGAGGAGACCGAGCCTGAGCACATTCAGAGCCAATCGACTGCCACCGCTTATGCGCCGAGTGCTGCGTCCGTTGCTGGACCCGTATCGGCGCTATCGCCACGCCCGGGTGATCCACGCGGTGCGCGTGTCGCTGGGATTGCTGGCAACGATCCTGCTGACCACCGGCATCAATCTGCCCCACGGTGAGTGGGCGTCGGTGACGATGCTGGTGGTGATCGGCGGTTTGCAGCACCACGGCAACATCGGAAAAAAAGCCGCCGAACGCGCCATCGGTACCTTGATCGGTGCCGGCGTCGGTTTGCTGCTGGTGGCGCAACAGGCGTGGCTCGGGATGCCGTGGCTGACCTATTTCGCGATGGCCGTGGTGTGCGGGTTCTTCTCGTACCACGCCATCGGCAAGGGCGGTTACACCGCGTTGCTCTCGGCGATTACCGTGTTTATCGTCGCAGGGCATGGCGACAACCCGATCACCGACGGGTTGTGGCGTGGGGTGGATATCCTGATCGGCATCGCCCTGGCCCTGGCGTTTTCTTTCGCCCTGCCGCTCTACGCGGTTTATTCCTGGCGCTACAACCTGGCCGACGCCTTGCGCGACTGCGCGACGATCTACGGGCGCATCATCAATGGCCAATCGGTCACCGATGACGAACACCATAAACTGGTGGGCCGCCTGAACACGGTGATGGTGCAACTGCGCTCGTTGATGCCGTCGGTGTCCAAGGAAGTGCGGATCTCCATGACCGAACTCGACGCCATTCAGCGTCATCTGCGGATGTGTGTCAGCACTTTGGAAATCCTCGGCAACACCCGGCCGGACGCCAGTGACCCCGATGCCATGGCCCATCTGCAATCGGCATTGAAAGCCGAGCATCGGCTGATTCGGGTGCAACTGATCGGTATGGCCCGGGCGCTGAAATCCGGGGCGTCCCAGCGGCTCAGTCGGCCCGTCGAACTGCCGTCGGATTCAAGCCTGACCGAGCCGGTTTACAATCCGCTGGACGGTTACCGGTTATTGGTCCGGCAATTAGCCGCCAACATCGGCGAGATGCGCCAGCGCCTGGCCAAGACGGCACCGCGCTGGAACATCTGACGTTTCTTTACGGCTTACTGCGTCGTCACCGTCCGACGAAACTTAAGGTTCCAACCCTGTTGCATGCCAGCAGCGGCCAACAGAATTGCGGCGACACCGATCCATTGCAGCGGCTCCAGGCGATGGCCGAAAGCGAACCAGTCGACAAAAATCGCTGCAATCGGGTAGATAAAGGACAGCGCACCTGTCAGTGCCGTCGGCAGTTTTTGAATGGCGCCGTAGAGCAGCACATACATCACGCCGGTGTGGACAATGCCCAGGGTTACCAGACTGGCCCACGCGCTCGGCGCTTGCGGCAGTGCCGAAAAGTGCGCGAATGGCGCGAGTAACAGCACGCCGGTGGTGACCTGGACCAACGCGATCAGATGCGGCGGTGTACCGGTCAGGCGCTTGATGATCAACGCGGCAATCGCGTAAAGAAATGCCGCCCCCAGCGCCAGCGCGATGCCCATCAGGTAATCATTGCCGCTCTCGCCCTGCCCGCCATGTGCGCTGACAATCGCCAGCATCCCGAGAAACGAGAGGCCCAGCCAGAACAGTTTCTGCAGGGTGATTTTTTCGTTGAGGAACAACGCGGCCAACCCCACCAACATGAACGGCTGAACGTTGTAAACCGCGGTGCCGATGGCAATCGAGGCGCGGGAGTAAGAAGCAAACAACAGCACCCAGTTGCCGACAATCGCCACGCCGCTGAGCACGGCCAGCAAGAACGTGGTGCGGGTCAGAATGCCGGGGCGCAGAAAGCCGAATGCCGCGCAAATCAGCAACAACGTGCCGGCGCCGAACACGCAACGCCAGAACACTACGTCCAGCACCGGCTGCCCGGACACCAGCACGAACCAGCCGATAGTCCCGGAAATCAGCATGGCGGCGGTCATTTCGAATGACCCGTGACGTATTGTTTTGTCCATCATCAGACTCCTGTGTTTGAGCCCAAAGTATGCCCATCCGCTGGGGGGCTTCTCCAGAGCAAAAAGCAGGCTAAACTCGGTTTCTGCCTTTTTTATCAAGGCGGTTTGAATTAATTGCCTAATAGGGGTTTCGCCATGACCGACGATATCGACCAAGTGCTGATCACGGCATTGATGGAAGACTCACGCCGCTCGCTCAAGGCCCTGGCGCAGATCAGCGGCCTGTCTTCGCCCAGCGTCGCCGAGCGTTTGCGCCGCCTCGAAGAGCGTGGCGTGCTCAAGGGTTACACCGTCGAGATCGACCCCAAATGCTTTGGCTATCAACTCCAGGCCATCGTCCGTATTCGTCCGCTGCCAGGCCAGTTGCAGGAAGTGGAACGGCAGATTCAGGCCATTCCCGAATTTACCGAGTGCGACAAAGTCACTGGTGACGACTGTTTCATCGCCCGCCTGCATGTGCGTTCGATGGAGCAACTGGACACCCTGCTCGACCGTCTAAACACCCACGCAGAAACCAACACGGCGATCGTCAAGAAAACCCCGGTCAAGCGCCGGCTGCCACCGATGGCGTGAGTTTTACCCAAATCGCAGGCAAGAAAAAACCCGCCGAAGCGGGTTTTTTCCTCAAGGCTGACAATTAGTCATCGCGGCTCATGATGCCGAACAGCTGCAACAAGCTGATGAACAGGTTGTAGATCGATACATACAGGCTAATGGTCGCCATGATGTAGTTGCGCTCGCCGCCGTGAATGATGGCGCTGGTCTGGAACAGAATGCAGACCGAGGAGAACAGCACGAAACCTGCGCTGATCGCCAGTTGCAGACCACTGATCTGGAAGAACAGGCTCGCCAGCGTCGCACCCAGCAGCACGAAGAAGCCTGCGGTGATGAAACCACCCAGGAAGCTCATGTCCTTGCGGGTAATCAGCACATAAGCCGACAGACCGCCGAACACCAGTGCCGTCATCGCAAACGCGGAACTGACCACTTCAGCGCCGCCCTGCATGCCCAGGTAACGGTTGAGGATCGGGCCGAGCAGAAAACCCATGAAACCGGTCAGGGCAAATGCCGACACCAGCCCCCAGGCCGAATCACGGAGTTTGTTGGTGAGGAAGAAAAGGCCGTAGAAACCGATCAGCACCACGAAAATGTTCGGGTAGCCGACACGCATCTGCTGAGCGACAAACGCCATCACGCCGCTGAATGCGAGGGTGAGAGCGAGTAAGCCGTAAGTGTTGCGCAGGACGCGGCTAACCTCTAGCTGCTCAGCCTGCACGCTGTTATTAACTGCGTAATCCTGTTCGCGCATGGCGACACTCCTGTTGGTTTGAAACGTTCAGTCGCAAAGATCATAACAGACGCTCTGTAACAAGCTATGCAGAGAGTTTGACAGTGTGTTTCATTCAGGTATTATGGCGCCCGCAACGCAACGGAGGTGTGGCCGAGTGGTTTAAGGCAACGGTCTTGAAAACCGTCGACTGTAACAGGTCCATGAGTTCGAATCCCATCGCCTCCGCCATATTTGTACCGACAAAGCCCTGATTAGTCAGGGCTTTGTCGTTTCTGGGGTTTGAAGAAACCAGCGCCGCTCGGCATGTGTTCCATAACTATTATGGAAGCGTTCCAGAACTAACCCGCTTTTACCCTCCTCCGGGGTCCTGCCAATCGTTAAACATCCTTCATGTAACGCGATGCTACGCTGTCCTCAAAACAGAGGATTTGCGATGCCACATTCAGACCTGCTCCCCTCCCTGTTGTACAAGATCAACGAAAACCAACTCGCCCTCGAAGCCGCCATCATGGAGCTGTCCAATTGGGTCGAGGCCCGCGGCTCGGCTGACGTCGCCGACAACGTGCGCGGCGCCTTGGACACCATCGACAAGAACGAAGAGTTCATCAAGCTGACGCTCGCGGTGCTGATGACTCCCGAGTGACAGCAATCGATCGCCACGCTAAGCCCCTAGCACCCCATGCTGGGGACATAAAAAAACCTAATATATTGTTTTTAAAGGGATAAATGCCTTAATCAGTCGGGCAAAATATCCGTACTTTTGTGCTTATGCAAACGAGAAACCGTGGCCTCCAGCGGTGGTTTTGCGCGCCCCCCCTCCCCCGGCGTCCTGCCGACCGAACACAATCACACCTCCCCCACGCGACCGGCGATCATTGACTGGTTGTCAACCTAAACATTGTAAATATTGTTGAACGCGACTTCTGCCTGGGGCATTCTTCGCGACGCACATTTACATGGACGGTAATATTTGATGCGCCCTGCACCTATGGATGTGCCCATCCCCTGCGCCTGCACACTCGATACCTCGCTTCATCCCAGCGGCCTAAAAACCTCATTACGCCTTTATGGGCTAGTTCGCATCGTCGGTTTCGGCGACATACCTGCGAGCACGCCGGTTGAAATTCTTTGCGCAGCGTCCGGCGAAGGCAAGGCGATTCGAGCCTTCGTTTCAAGGCTGGACGCTGAGTTGGTTGCCAGGTCAATGCCTGACTCAGGCTATCGTGTCGTGCCGCTGGCACAATTCGACCCCACTGGATTTATCCAGCAACACCAGGGTTGGCTGACCGTCCACATCACCTGTGGTTTTTCCTCGCAGCGCGACACGTTACGACTTGCAGATGGTGACTTGCCAAGCTTGGGCTGGTTTATTTATGCCCAGACAGGTCCCTGGAGTCCGGGGCGCTTTATCCATTGGGGCGAAGAAGTCGCCGAGATATTGCTCAGTGCTTACCGCAGCGTTGGTATGCCCAATTACAACGCCTGGCTCAACCAGCTTGATGACTATTCCACGCAGGCCATGGACAACTGCGTCGAAATCGCCTGGCAGACGTTGCTGGCCTGCCGTCCCATGCGCGAAAACCACCGAGCACTGTTCAACCCTATGGATGAGTGCTGGCGCTTTTCCGACTCGCCCATCGACCCCTATTACCCCATTTGAAACCTTGAAAAGGAACTTCCCATGAGTGGCAAACCTGCTGCCCGAGTGACAGACCCCACCAATTGCCCGCTTCCGGGGCATGGCACGAATCCGATTGCCAGCGGCTCCCCTAATGTGAACTTCGATGGCCTTGCCGCCGCTCGTATGACCGATAAATCCGCATGCGGGAGCCCGATCACCGGTGCCGTCAGTGCTACGGTGCTCGTCAATGGGCTGAATGCCGCTACTCAAGGCAGTACCGGTGGCCACGGCAACGTGGTTATCGCTGGATCCGGCACGGTCATTATTGGCGACACCTTCGTACCAGCCCCCTTCAGCGGCCTGCTGCCGATGCCAGTGCACTTCAGCGACAAGTTCAGACTAGTTGACCAAGACTCGGGCGAGCCTCTACCCAATCTTGATTACGCCATCCAGCGCGCTGACGGCAGCATGGAACACGGTGTAAGTGATTCGATGGGGTATACGCATCTAGTGAGTTCGCACCTGCCCGAAACAATCAAACTGTTTCTGGAGGACTAAGGCATGGCAGCAGATGCTCTTCATACAACCGACTGCACACAATCCTCCCCAGACCAAAGAACAAGTTTCATTATTTCTGTTTTCCCAAAGGGGCAGACAGAGAGCGTCAAAATCTATATTGGTGACTTTCATCATGGCTGAAGTGGTTAGCAAGAATGGCAGAAAAATGTCTCCCGTAGCCACCAGAGCGGTGACGCCCGTCAAAGACGCCACTCCAAAAACTGTATCACTGGACGCCAGGAAACAGATAAGGCGGGCCGAGAATGAGGAGTATTTGAAGGATAAGAACGTGAAGGCATTTTTGGTTGCCATTGCCGAATCCGAAGGCGGTAGCTACCACGCGAAATATGGTTATGGCTGGGCACCGGGTTTTCAATCCGGGAAATGGACTTTCACTGATGAGTCCACCCATCCGGGGGCCGGTTACGGCGGAAAAACTACAGCATCGGGCATGTATCAAATTACCATTGCCACTTGGAGCGAGTATGCCGGAAAGATGGGACTCACCGACTTTACGCCTAATACGCAAGACCTTATCGCGGTCGACATTCTGCGCACCCTCGGTGTGATCGACAAGATCAAGGCCGGCGACATCCCGGGAGCAATGCCGAAGGCGGCAACGAGGTGGGCGGCACTTCCCGAAGGGCCTGGTAAGAAAAATCATTATCCGCCGCAACCGTATGCCGAATATCCAAAGTTTTTGGAGAGCTACAAATCGGCTGGAGGGACTGTCAAATGAAGTTTTCAATCCTCGCGCTCGTCGCACTTTATTGCATTGGCACCAGCGCAGCGTTTGCGGATGGCTCACAGGCGACAAGCGACAGGCGCGGACCGGCAGGCATCGCCGTCGGTGAGCCCCTGGTCACGGCCAGGGCCAAGCTCGTCAAACAAGGATGGAAGCCGACGCGGATGCATACCACCGATGGTTATGAATATAGTGGCGTGGAGCGGGAGCTGGCTGCACGCAAGTTCTTCGAGGTCGATGTCTGCTCTTTTGATAGCTCGCGTTGCATCTTGTTCTACTCAAAGAACGGCGCTTGCCTGCGCGTCGACACCATTGGGGAACAATTCAATGACATGACGGTTACGCGATGGGCCGATGAGTGTCCTGACGCGCCTCCAAAACCAAGTAAGCGCGGTGCGGGATAGCAACCAACCATTTTGAATGGGGCAACATTTGCCAGTACCTGGCCCCGCGCCGAACTCAGTGTGATACCCCCCACATACGCTTGGCACGCAGCCAGGGCAATCATTCCCCGGTCGCCTTCATCGGTGATGGCGACAATTCGTTGAGCATGCGCTGGGTCAAGTCGGGCTCGCGCTCCTCCATGAACCACGCTGCTGGCGCCGGTAGTGGCTGGCACTGCGCAACCACCGGCTGAATCCGCTGCGTCGAGGATGACTGACAGCCGTAGATTGGAAGTAGCAAGGCGATCGCGCAGGCGAGCTTGGTCTTTTTGAGCATTGGTCAAAGCCTCGTAGTGGGTTTGGTCGCTGGCCGCCAGGCGCTGCGCGAGCGCAAGGCGTTTGTCTTGTTCGGCGCGCTGCTGAGTGGTCGCGGCCAGGGTCAGCTCATTCAGCGTCTCGCCGTGGAGCCGGGCTTGTTCTGCCAGTTGCTGGCCGTAGCGCCAAGCGTCCACTTTCCATGTGGAAAAAACGGAACACCCCACCAAAACGACCATGCCGATCAGGCGCCCCGACACGGTAATCACGGCACATCCTTGAAGAAGATGTGGTGGCCGAGCTTCAGCATCTGCTTGGCACGCGCGGCCCAAGCCGGAGCCTTCGGCATGGTGGTGGCGTAATAGTGCGTGGCCCCACCGGTGGGATCTGGCACGGTACCAGCGATCACCTGGTCAGCGGCCTTCTGCGCCTGGGCGAGCTGCCCCGCCGGGATCGGCTTCGCGCCGCTGAGGTAGGCGAAGTTCGGGTCGTTCTTGTTCCAGCAGCTGAACTGGCAGGGCTTCAGGCACACACCGGCATAGCCCTCACTCCACCAGGAGTTGGTCTTTCCATCATTCACACGGTTGCGGATCGTCCAGGCGACGGCGATCTGGCCGGCCAAGCCTTCGCCGCGAGCTTCGCCCCATAGGGTGCGGGCGAGGATGTCGCGGTCTTTATCGGTAACTGTCATCACTTTTCTCCAAGCATAAAAAACCCGCACTCGGCGGGTATGGATGCGCTGTAGCGCTATTTCAGGGATACGATTTTTACCGGCGTCTCCGCCTTCTTCTTTTTCTTGCCTTGGGCTTTGGCCTTGCCCTTCTTGCCGCCGTTGCACTCGGCCGTGGTCGACCAGCCGCCTTGGGTGTAAACCTGCTCAACCGAGTCCACCAGGTACTCGCCATCAAGGCCGACCTTGAAGCCCTGGGCATTAATCGAGCGCTCGGCAAACAGATCCGTGCGCCCGGGCATTTCCAGGCGCACCCCAGCCGTCGAGCGGTTGAACGCCGCCAAGCGCGCCTTGGCCGCCGCCTCGGCGGCGGTCTTGTTGTGGTAGATATGGCGATCGGTATGCACCGAAGGCAGGCCGTCCGGCAGGTTGTCATTCTCCAGGGACACGACCACCAGCTTTCCGGTTTTAGGGTCTTGGTGCTTGGCCCCCACCGACTTGTGCGTGTTGCGATCTTCAAGGTTGAATTGCCAGCGGCTCACGTCGCGGCGCGTAAGGGTGATCGCACCGAAGGCCTTGCCGCTGGCGGTCTGCCCACCCTGACGCGGCATCACCAACAATTTGCCATCGGCGACCTTGGCGGTGCAGTCGTATTGCTTGGCCAGGCGCGTGATGAAATTAAAATCCGACTCGTTGAGCTGGTCCGCCCGGGCGACCTTGGTCGACACCGGGCACCCCGCCTGCCAGCCGTTGCGCGCGGCGATATCACCCACGATTTTCGACAGCGGCACGTCCTCCCAACTCCCACTGCGCACGGTCTTGCCACTGCCGCGCATGTCGCTGGCCTTGCCCTTGATCACGATCGTGTCCGGCGGACCGGACACCGTGACCGCATCGACCACGTATCGGCCCAGGCGCGCCAGTCCCGTCTCGACATAGCCCAAATAGATCTCGATGCCGATCCCGCGCCGGGGCAGCGTCACCAGCCCATCACGGTCATCAATGCGCAATTCGAACGTGTCCGAATCCATGCCCGGCTTGTCGGTGGTGCTGAGCTGGATCAGCCGATCGTTGATCAGGCCGGTGATATCGGCGCCATCGGCCACGATACGAAACATAGGGGTCATGGATTGCTTCCAAAAGAAAACCGGCAAAAGGCGGGCTCAAGGTAGTCACGGAGCGTTACGCGTAACGCGAACATTCGCCGGCGAGTACTCCGGACGGCATCAGTCCCACAGGGTCACCTGCTCCTGAGCCGGCGACGGCAGATCCGGCAGCACGATCACCACGCCGTCGCGATAAGGCTGCACCTCTTCGGCCAGCCCCTGATTGGCATCCAGCACCGCCTCCACGCTGCCGCTGAGGTGGCCATAGAAGTTATGACAGATGGTGTCCAGCAGATCCCCGTCAGACGTTCTGCATGTCGTCGCCATAGCGCACAAACTCCAGAGTGAACCCTTGTTTGCGCGGGATGCCGCCTTGCATCAGCGCGCTTTGCTCTTCATCGACACTTTTCAGGCACCAGGTGCCGAGCGCATCGCCATAGCCCGTGGTCAGCGTCAACGGCTTGAGCTGGGCGCCGAGCGCGCGCAGCGTGTCGAGCTGCTTCAGGCCGCCCTTGAAACCGGGGAAAATCGCGCCCTTGAGCGTGATCTTTTCGTCACCCATGCCGACGCCCTGCTGCGCCGGCCGGCGCGACAGGCGCTCCTGAGAGGCCCAACGGAATTCGGTCGAGCGACGCAGCTCATCAAACGCGGCCGTGTCGAGGTTGAAGAAATACGGCGGCGCCTTGGGGTCTTGCGGCTGGATGATCAGCAGGTGCGGGAACGGCTTCACCGCCTCCGGCGCCGGCGTCTGATCCGTGGCAAACGCACCGGTGGGCACGATGTTGGCCAACGACGGACTGACCTTGCCGGCGATCTTGTTGATTGCCGTCGCCGCGTTGCTGGCCTGCGCCTTCAACGTGCCCAGGCGCTCGTCCATCCCCGACAGCGCGCGACTGGCCTTGTTGTAGGTGGCCACCACCTGGCCGACTTTGGCCTGAGCCGCATTCACCCCGCGCATCACGCGCTGAAGCTTGGCGCCCATCGCCGGCCCGACGAAGGGCAAGCCCTCCAGTTCGGACGCCGCCCCGGTGATTTCGCCGATCGCGCCATTCACCGGCCCCAGCATGCCGTCCAGGCTGCGCCGGCCGGTTTCCCCGGCCGTGGCCAGGTACTTCAAGCCCGACTGTAACTGCTGCAATGCAGTCTTGTTCTGATCAGACATATGCCCCCCTGATTAAACGTGCGGAGCGTCGAAAAGTTGGGCGCTCCCCACCTGCTTGGCCATATCGCGATAGTACTGATCGAGCTGCGGCTTGATCTGCGCAAAAAGCTGATTGCCATCCTTCACGTCGCCGTTGACCGTCAGCGAAAACGGCGCCTGAATCGCCACGTTGGACTCGACTTTTGGCGCCTCCGCTTTCGCCGCCACCGGCCTCACCAACGCCCCCGCCGCCGCGTCCGCGCTGGCCGGGGGCAACATCATGGCTTTCGCCGCTTCACCCGGTTGCGGCGCGGGACCTTCCAAGCCCGAGCGAATCACCTTAGGGCGACGCAGCTCGGAGCCCGGAAAACGCACCTTGTTGGCAAAGTGCGGCAGCAGCATGGCGTCTTTCGACTCCAGGTCGCGCGGGTCATACGACACCGGCGGCGCCGACATGACGGGCGCCGCCGCTGCCGCCGTGGCCGCGACACTCGCCCCGGGGCCAGCGCCTTGGCCGGGATGGGTCAGCATCAACGGCCCGGTGGTCGCCGGCGCGAATGATTGGGCAATTCCGCCCAGCACCGGCGGGATGTCCTTGCCGGCACTGGTCATCATCAGCGGCTCGGCCGCCGGCATCCGTTTCAGCGCGTCAGGCGTACCAAACGCCGACTTGCCGAGGTAACCGCCCAAGACGTCACCGCCCATGTTGCCGAGAACACCGCCGACCAGCCCGCCAATAGCGGTGCCAATGACCGGCAAAAGCATCGTACCGAGAGCGGCCCCAGCCGCAGCCCCGGACAACGTTCCAGCCAAACCACCGGCGGCCGCGCCATAACCTTCGGCCTTCTCGTCCCGCGTTTCGGCGTTCTGATAGGTGTCGTAGGCCTTAACCCCTGCATCCACTACCGCGACCACCATCGCGCCTTTCACCACGGCGCCGACGCCTCCGCCGCCTCCGCGACCACCACCCTTACCGCCTTTTTTGCCCTTACCATCGGTATCGAGGCCGCCGGCGTCCAGGCCGCCGCCGCCCATCGATCCCATGTTGGTCACGATCACCTTTTGCGGGATGTTCGGATTACCCATCAGCGAACCACGACCGATGTTCAGCAAGCCCTTGGCAATCTTGAAGGTACTCATGGCGCTCTGAAAGGCGATCACCGCCGCCACGGTCGCGCCGATGCCGGTCACCACCTTCGGCGATTCGTCCGACAGCTTGCTCAGTCCTTGGGTGACGTAGGTCAGCCCGTCCGCCACCGCATCCGTGACCGGGCGGAACGCGTCGCCGATCGCGCGCATGGCGTCGTCCGTGCCTTGCGCCATTTCCGACCACTTCTGCGCCGACGACTGTCGGCGTTCCTCCAGGTTCTTATCCAAGATCCCGGTGGCACTCGCCGAGTCCTTTTTCAGATTGGCGTACAGTTCTTTGTTCTGCATGAACGCGGTCAGTGCGCCCTTGACCTGCATGTCGGCGAACAGATCGCCGGTGCGCAAGGCTTGCTCCAGGGACGCCATCATGGCCTTAGCCTTTTCCGGGTCCGCCTCCTTGCTGATCTTGGCCGTGGCTTCGGCCATCGCGGCGGCCTTCTTCGGGTCGGTCGCTGCGATGTATTTTTGCGCCAGCTCAAAGCTGGATTCCAGCGTGGACTTGCCATTCTGCAGGCCGGTATTCATCGACGCCTGATAGTCGATCCCGGCCTTTTTGTAGGCCGTGACCGTGTCACCGGAGCCGATTTTTTCCATCCAGTTTTTGAGGTTGTTGGCCGCCTCATCCGAGCCGCCGGCGGTCTTCATTTGCACCTGAAGCATTGAGCCCAGTTGCGTGACCGAATCCATCCCGGTGATGCCCAGTTTGCCCATGCCGGCCAGCAACTCAGGAAACCAACGCGCCATGTCGGCCGCTTCAAAACTGCCCGCCTGCCCTTGGTAGGCGATCGCCTCCAGGGCCTTTTGCATCATGGCCGGGTCGGTGATCTTGGCGTTTTGCCCCAAGGCATTGATCATGCGCGCCGTTTCGCCACCGTCCGAGCCTTGCCCCACGGCGAACTTGGCGGCGGTCGGGGCGTATTGCAGGGCCTTGTCCAGCTCCATGCCCGCCCCTACCAGGGCGTTGACCACCTCGGCCACCTGATTGCGCGCCATGCCCGTGTCGCGCGAGGTGTCGACAATCTTCTTCGACAGCTGCGCCTCTTCGGGCTTATTGGCAATGTTCGACTTGATCGCAATGTCACGAATGATCGCGCCATAGTCCGCGCTGACCTTGGTTGGAATCGCCATCGCTGCCGTGGCGGCCACCGCTTGGCCAACGCTGCTTTTGAGTTTCTGCTTGCCTTCGTCAAGTTGCTGGTGACCTTTGGCCTTCAGCTCGGCCTTGTTCGCCGCCTGCCCCATGGCCGTGTAAGCCTTGGTCAGATTGTGAACTTCCACGCCTTGCTTTTTCAGGCTGCTGATATTGCCCTCAAGCTGTTTCAGTAGGGCGCTGGCCCCCTTCTCGCCCGCCATGTGCGCCTTGCGCCACTCATCGCGCAACCGCATGGTGTCGCCAATGGTCTTTTCCAGCACCCGGGCTTTTTTGCCTTCTGCCTCCAGCCGCTTGATGCGACTGGTGACATCCTTGAACGCCGAGCCCACCGTGGAGCTGACCGCCCCGCCAATGACCAGGCCGAGCGCGAGTTTATTCGCCATGTGCGTGCCCTATACGTCGGGGAGTTCAAAGGCGGCTCAATCCGTGAGCCACCACAGCATCTGATCAAAGGGCAAGGCATCGATCTCAGCAGCAGAGAAACCCGTCTCTTTTGCCAAGCGCTGGGCCGTGTCCCTGAGCGTGACGGCGTTAAACGTCGTCTTCGTCGACCAAGCGAAAATAGCCCGCCGAAAGACGGTTGTAGTCCTTGTATTTCAAGGTCAACAGGTCCGCTTCGGTTAGTCCGGTCATGCTGCCAAACAACGACAGCTCCTGTTTTTCATAGTCGCCATTGCCGGCGACCTTGGAGGCGCGCCAGTCCTTTACGCTGGGTGCGCGCATGGTCAGCGCATCGGTCAACACGCCGCTGATCAGGGTTGGATATCGAAGCGTTACGATCACGCCCTCATCGCTCAGCTTCAGCCACTTCGGCAAGGTCGGCGCGGTGGTGTCTTGGGTTACTTGAGTCATGTTCTTTTAGTCCTTAGAGGCCGATGGCCGAGCGTTCTGCGGCCAGTTGATCGACACCGTCGACCACCTGAATCATGTTGAGCGGGTCGATCTCGTACATCACGCGGCCGTCAATTTCGAGCTTGTAGTAAACGGCCTTGATCGCGTGCTTGATTTCCGCCTTGTCGCCCGGCTTCCAGTCGCCCATGTCGACCTCTTTGATACCGCCGCGCAGGGTCACCACAACCGGCGTCACCTCACCCTTCAGACCCCGAAAGGCGCCACGGAAGACGATGGTGCAAGCGGTCTGATCAGCCAGCCCGAAGTATTTCAGCGACTCACGGCGCACGCCGTTGGTGGTAAATGCCGCCTCCAGCTTTTCCAGGCCGATGGCCATTTCGATCGGGGCGGACATGCCGCCGCCCTGATAGTCGTCGGTCTTTTGCGTCAGCTTCGGCAGCGACAGGGTGGGCACGTCGCCGGCAAAACTCACACCGTCGACAAACGCGTTCATGTTGGAGAGAACTTGAGGAATCATTGCGCGGCCCCCTTAGGCGGTTTCAAGAACTTCGGTCAACCATTCGTTGGTGACTTCAATGAGGAAATTCGGGTTTTCTGCCGGCGGCACGTCAGTGAAGCGGATGCGCCAGTAAATTTTGCCCTGCTCGATTTGGCTGGCCGTGTTCTTTTCCTTGTCCGCATAGACTTCGAAGTTGATCACCGCACCGGCGTTTTTCTGGTCGCGCATGAACGCCTGAAGGCCCTCGGTCACGTCCTGCACGTAGGTCTTGGTAATCGAGCGATCGACCGCCCACTTGTGCCCCGCCTGGATCGCATCCATGAGGATGTCGCAGGTCCGCACCCGGGTAACGAACGCCCATTTCGGATCAGTGGACAGCGTGCGGTTGCCCCACAGGCGATAACCGCCATCGCGCAGAATCGTCGCGATGTTCGCGTTATTCAGCAGGTTGGCCCGGCAGGTTTCGTCGCCGTCCAAGTACTCGATCGGACGCGTGGTGCCGGTGATGCCGACAAACTCTTTGTTCGACGGCGACGCCCAATAGCCGTAAGTGGCATCGGTCCAGGCGAACAGCCCGGCGACCCAGGCCGAGCCCGGCGCATCGACCGTTGCACTGGCGACGGTGTCCCAATACTTCACACCAGGGTCGACCAGATACAGGCGCTTGCTGCCGAACTCCAGGGCGTAGGCCATGGCCGCCTCATCGGTGGTGTTCGGGCCGTCGATGATGCCGATCGCGCGCAACTTGCCGGCCAGGGCATCCATGGCCGTGGCCACCGCTTGAGTGGCGGAGTGTTTCGGCGCGATCAGCAGTTTCGGCTGGGCGTTGTGCTTGCTCTTGCCGTCCAGCAGCGCTTGCAGGCCGGTACGCTGGCCACCGGCCAGAACGCCACCGATGATGGCGGACGTTTGCAGCGCAGCGTCTTCCAGCTTAGGCACGCCGACAGCGACGATCACCGCTTTGGCGCGCACGTAAATCGCCTTGGCGGCTTTGGTAATCGCCGAATCGGCGCCGAACGCGGCAATGGCTTCGCGCTCGGACGTGAGCAACACCAGCTCGCCGGCCAGCGCCGTGCCGCCGCCGAGCATGCCCGGGGTGAAGGTGTCGCACAGGCCGATGATCGAGGACGACGGCAGCGAAATAGTCCGCGCGCCGGTGTCAATCAGCGTGGTGGTGACGCCGTGAAAGAAACTCATAAGGCTCAATCTCCAGAAACGAAAAAGCCCCGCATGAGCGAGGCTGTCAGGGATGTTCGTGTTACGCGAAACGGAAAAGAAAACGCCCCGTCAGTGCGGGGCGTTATTGGGCCAAGCTGGCAATCCAAGCCGGGGGCTGGGGGCGGCCTGACTGATCAGGGAACAGCGTCACATCCGGCCAATCGCGCAACGCCTGGCGGTAGGCATACAGCTCGGATCGCTGCTCAGCGGTGATCGGATAATCCGGCATTGCCAGATAGTCAGTCGCGGCGACTTGTGCATTGCGCCACGCTCGCTCGCCCGCTAGCGCCGCTGCAATCTGCGCCGCCTCATCCAGAACCCAGTCCCCACCAGCCCACACGTAGAACTGACCCGGCCAGCGTTTGGCGGTCAGTCCTTCAGGCAGATCGCCAAGCTTGGAATACTCCTCCGCGACGCCTGGTACTTCCGTGCGGAAAACAACACCGCGAAAGTCGGCCAATAGTTGCGGCTTCCCCTCGACCAGCGCCCATACGTGGCCAGCCTCGGGCTGGGCCAAAGGCTTTTCCAGCTGGATGGCATTGCCCGGCAGATACTGGCCAAATCCCGGGACCTCTGGAAACGCTGACAACTCAAACGGCCCGGCCAGGATGCCGAGCGGGTCGAACAAATAGATATTCATTAGAACCTCAGATCACTTTAATTCGGCCCGGATAGGCGATGTGTTTCGGGACCGTCTCAGCGCCGCCAGCGGCGCCAGTGCTGCCACCAGTCGGGGTAGCATAGGTGATGCTCCCGCCGCCCATCGCCTGCGTGCCGTAGCCTGTGGAAGCTGAATAGTGGGCGTGACTCTTGAAATCATCGAGCCGATAGCTGCCCGCCACACGGCCCGGATCGATCCCGGCAGACTCGTCAAGGTTTCGGAAGAATTTACCGCGCGCATCTGGACAGCGGAACGTGGTCGCGCCATCGCCCGAGGTCCAACCGCCCTCCATACCCCCACGAGCGGCTTCCGTAGTCAGCATTCCCGACTGCTGAGCGTGGTCCCACAACCATGGCCAGTCGGCACGAACCAAGACGTTATTGCCCAACGGAGCGTGACCACCCGGATTCAATACGGTGATCGTTTCAAACACGGGCCGCCCGAGTGCCGTACCGTCTAAGCGCGCAATCGGTATCCAGTTGCCCTTGCCATCACTGCGCAAATGCCAGTAATCCCCGGACCCCATCAGCACCAGGAACGAATAGCCGGCCGCATTCAGATGGGTATGGAACTTGATTTTGTTGCTAACGGCCGCCTTGATCACCAATCGGTTGGTAGTGTTATCGACCCGCCGCACCACCACACCACGAACACCCAGCGCTGAGTTGGCGTCTGGCAGCTCAACCGTCAACGCCCCTGCGCCGGCATCAATCAGGACAAGCCCCAACTCGGCCGCCACCAAGGACTTTGATGTGTTGACCTCCACTAAAGGGATTTGGCCCGTGCCGTTAATCAAGTCGATTGTTTCGGTTTTGGTGAAGGCGTCCGTGACCCCATAACCGGCCAGCGTGGTCGGGTTGGTCCCGCCCACCACACGACCGTATTTGTCCACGGTCACACTGCGGTACGTTCCGGCATTGACACCGGTGCGCCCGGCCGCCATTTCAAACAGCAGATCCGTCACGCCCAGGACAATCGGCGCATCCGTCACCAGTTGCCAAATGCTGTCGCCGTTGGTGGGGCCGCGCTCGACATGCACAAACAACCCGGGCGTAACTTCCAGACTGCTATCGGCATCCGCGCTACGCGTCCACACACCCGCCGCCGACACGCTGTACAGGCCGTTGTCCTTGGCTGCGGCCTGATTCTTCACCAACACCCGCGCCTCAGCGCTCAAGGCCACACCATCAATGGTCTGAAGGCCGCTTAGCACTACAGGGGCGGTGGTCGCCACCCGCACCGAGTGCTTAAAGTCCTGCTTGCCCAGCTCCTCCAACACCTTTTGATCGACGTACTCCCGCCCCCCCAACGTCTTTTGATCGACGTAGTCACGCGTCGCCAACACCACGCTCGGATCGATCTTAAGCGTGATGTTGCCGGTACTGGTGACAATGAAGTTCATCCGCACAATCTGCGTGCGGCCTGAACCTTGCGACAGGAGCGGCTTGAAACTCGGCGCGCAGTTGGCCACCGCAACCAGATCGCCGTCGATGTCGTACAGACCAATTTCGCGAATCCACTTACCGCCCTCATCGGCCGGAATAATCTGCTCGGCGATCAGTACCGCCGGGTTAGCCGGATCAGTCTTGAGCTGATTCAACGGCCGGCGGCGCCATTCGCTGATCAGTTGGGTTTGCGTTGCACTGGGGATCGGGTCGGTGCCGTTGGCATCCCCCACGCCCATTTCAGTGATCTTCCAGGGAATGCCGAGCGCGTCGGCGTTCGCCTGCTTGGCCATCCCCACGTTTGTGAGGATCGCGAAAAACGGCGAATTCGCATCAATCATAATAAACGTCCAGGGTGTCTATGGAGTGTTCGCGGCCGACCACACCGAAGCGGCCCGTGACTTCAATGTCACGCATCACTGGCGGGTACACGTCGATTTCGTCGCCTTCGGAGAGGGAAACGGCAATGTTTAAAGCGCCTTGGGTTTCCAGGCTGATCGCCAGACCGGTTAGCTTGCGGCTGACGGGCTTGGCGTCATCGATCAGGCGATCCAGCTCCTGATACATTTCCTCGGTGATCCCGGTATCCAGCACCCCGACCCTGAGCGCGAAGGTGCCCGGCTCCCCATTAGGCACCGTGTTGAACCACTCGATGACTTCGACCAGGTAGCCCAGCGGCTCGACCACGCGGCGCAGAGCGCCGATCGTGCCCTTGCGGGCATGGATGTAATACGACGCCTTAATAGCCGCACGCTTGGTCGCCTCCGACCACCGATAATCCCAGCGATCGACCGACCACGCCCACGCCAGGTGCGGCAGCAAGTGCACCGGGCAGGTGTCGGCGTTGTACAGGGTGCGCAGCGGAACAAGGGTTTTCTCATAGAACGCCGCCTCCAGGGCGCGCTCCAGTTGCGTGCTATTGCTCGGCAGTAGGCTGGTCATGTTGCCCCCGCCAGCACCACGTTCCACTCGGTGCAGTACGCCGCCTGCGCCTTGGTTGGGGCCAGATCAACCCACCCCGACAGTTCGACTCGGGACACGCCAGCGACATGCACCTGCGCGTCAATCGCCGAGCGCGCCACCTCCACCCCCAGACGCTTGCGCGGATTGACCCACTTCCCCAAGCGCGTACGGGCTTCCGCCAGACCGGCATCCGCCTCGGGGCCTGCGCTTTTCATGTGCAGAATGGCGTTGATTTGATAGCGAATAATCTCGGCGCTTTGCGCCGTCACGCGATCACCGAGCGGCCGCACGTCCTCATCATTGAGCCCCGCCGCCACCGTGGCCAACAACTCCGGCCCGGCCACGCCCTCACCCTCGGAACTCAGCACCGTTACCGTAACGCAAGCGGGCGACGGGCTTTCCGCCGAAGCATCGGCCACCAGCCCCGAGGCACTTCGCGCGTGCAGGATGTAGCTGTTACGCGGCCCTGCCGTGGTCAAGCCCTCAAAGGCCAACTGGATGCGCTCGCGGTAAGGGTCGTCCTGTTCCATGACCTTCGCCACCGGCGGCACCGCCAGCAGATCCTCGGCCTGAACCACCAGGCGCGGCAGATTGAAGTTAGTCCCCAGGTGATCAAGGTCCGGGCCGATCGCATGGGCCAACAGCAGGGCCTTGGCGGCAATTCGCCGGCAATGCCCAGATTGATTTGCCCGCCCAGCACCGAGATAGCACGGACGCGCTCCAGCTTGACGCGCGGCTCCCAGCGACTGATCGCCCGGACCGCCTCGGCTTGCACCGAGCTTTTCCAGCCCTCATTAACGGGCATGTCGACGTATAAGGGGATGTTGCTGCCGTAGTCCGGTCGATGCCGGCGACTGCCCACCCGCGTGCCCAGGATGTCCGCGATGGACTGACGCAGATGCCCGATGCCGGAAATGGGTTGGCCGGTGTGGCGATCCATTCCGATCATCTACATCACTCCTTCAGCGGCGCGAATTCTTCGTGGTCCAGCAGGAACGCCAGGGCCTCAGCATCATCCGATTGGACTTCCACCAGGCCTTTGGCCACCGGCAACGTGCGGGTGGATTTTGGAATAATCAGGGTGCGCGACGTGTAAACCAGATCGCGGAACTTCAGCAGCTCCGACACCGCACTAGGGGTCGCCAGCTCAGCGCTAACAGGCTTTTCGGTCTTGGCCATCGGGTTTCTCCAGGCATGAAAAAGCCCGCACTCGGCGGGCTGTCGTGGATTGAAATTAATGCGTGTGGTGATTGCTGTTACCACCGGCGTCGAGGATCTGGCCGGCACTGGTGATGTCCTTCGTTGCGTGTAACGTGCCGTCGATCAACACCGCGCCGGTCAGCTTGATAGCCGTCGACTTGAGCGTGACTGAATCGGGTGTCAACGCCGCCTCGGTGCCGCCGACTTTGGCCGTCACGGCGTTATCCGTAACGGTGACCACGGTGCTACCGACCTTGATGGTTACCGTGCCGGTGGGCAGGGTGATGGTGTAGGACTTGGCCTGCCAGTCGTAGACCAGCGAGCCACCATCGTCGAAGCGCCAGACCTCCACATGATCGCGGTTATCCGGCGGGCCGCCGGCATCCCCGTACAACCCCGGGATAAAGGTGCCGATGCCGGCTTGGCCGCTGGGATTGAACAACACTCCCTGCTCGCCCAAGCTCGGCGATCGCCAGTGCCTGGCCTTACCGGCCGCCAAGCTGTGCCAGCGCACCCAGGCGCTGGTCCATTCGCCATTGCTCACCCGCACCTTGCCCGCCACCAGATCCACACCGACCACCGCACACGGCATCAGCATGGCCGCAATCATGCGGTCATGCTCGGCACTGGCGTAACTCACAGATCCTCCGGATTCACCGGCCCATCGCCGGGCTCGATGTCAAACACCAAGGAACCCGGCGGCTCGTCTGGCCATAGCCATACCAGCTCGCCCAGCTCAAAGTTTTGCACCCACTGCACCGACCACATGACGAACTGCTCCAGCTCTTTGGTCGGGGCTTCCGGCTGCGCATGGATGTGTTCCGGTGGACCGGTGACAAACTCCAAGCCCCACATCTGGTCTTTCAAGGCGACCGTCATCTGCGCCGCCAAAATAGCCGCCTGCAACGACGCCTTGGGCCGGTCCGCATCAATCAAAATGCAGGACTGAAAGCGACCCACTAACGCCGTTTTGCCCTCGCCGCGATCGGTGCCCGGCGACATGTCGGTCAGGCCATACAACAGCGCCGGCGTCCTGACTTTCGAATCCAACTCAGGGAACGCCTCGACGTGCAGCACCTTGGGCATCGCCGCGCTGAGCGTGGCGGTGATTGCGTCATGTAATGTCGTCAGGTCGCTCATCGTTCGCACTCAGCACCAAGTCAACCATGCCGGCGCCGTCAGGCTTCAACCGGCTGACTTTGTAGGGGCCGCCACCCAGTTCGGGCGGCAGCTCAATGGTCAGAAAATCACCCCTTTTGACGCCGATCACGTCGACCACACGCACGGTAAAGGTCGGTTCCAACACCTCATCGGCATTGATCGCCGCCCCCAAGCGCACCGCCCCACCTTTGCCGCCGCCGATTTCAGCACCGACAAAGGGGGAGGCAAACGCACCCGAGACGGGCCGCCCATCGGCGAGGGTCGCCGGATCGCCCAGGTGGCTCACCAGCAAGGCGTCCATGCGATCGGCCAGGGCTCGAAAACGAGCGCCCGGCATTACTGAACGATCAGCACTTCGGCATAGCCACCGACCGAATCGGTCAACAGCTTGCCGTAGGGTGCCGAATCAGCAGTGCCGGTCGGCACCAGGGCGCCCGCCTTGACGCTGGCTTTCATGCCGGCCTTTAGTGCGGCATCCGCCGGAACGCTCCAGTTGCCCCCGGTGCGGTACACGATCAGCGTGCCCTTAGGGCCGCCCTGCAAGGGCATTACGGCCAGATCATTGATCACTTGCGGGATGCCAGCGGCGGAGCCGCCAGTGGGGGCTGGCCAAGTAACGGTTTCGCCAGTGCTTACATAGTTGGTGGACATAGACTTTTTCCTATCCAGAAACAACAAACCCCGCACTTGGCGGGGTCATGGGATGGTCGGCGTATTACGCGCCGGCGGACTTGTTCAGGCCGCGCGCATCGAGCGCGGACACGCCGGCGTCGATGCGAACCTTGGTGGCGATACCGTCGCTGGTAAAGCCTTCCATCTGATCGATGTACGGCACGTCAACGCCATCCAGATAGGCCACTTCGATAGTGTCGCTGCCTTGCTTCGCGGCCAGATACCAGGCCGACGACGAATTGTCGTCCAGACGCGGCTCGCCGATCACCTGGGCGAAGTTCTGGATCGGGTTGACCACGCCGGCGTTGACCTGGGCGGTCGGCACCGACGTCGAGCGGATCAACTGGTTGGCCTGATCTTCCAGCGCGACCGGGCACAACAGGTACGCGGGGCGCACATTCAGCGTGCGGGTCTTTTCGCCTTCTTTGGCGGGCTTGCCTTTCTGCAACGCCATGGCGGTTTTGGCCGCGCTCATCGCCGCGATCGACAGCGCCGAACCGGCACCGGTGAACAGGTTTTTGCGCGAGGCGTCGAACAGCGGCTTGCCGTCCTTCATCTTGCCGTTATTGATCAGGGTGTCATACACCAGATCACCGATGGTTGCGCGAGCAGCGGCGCCCATCAGACGCGGGATCGCGCTCAGCGCGTCGAGGTCGTCGTTGATGATCGCCTGACGATTGATGCTGAAAATTTCACCGTAGGTGGCCAGACGGATCGTCTCGCCGGTGTCGCCGAGGGTGATGTACTTGTATTCAGCACCCGGGCGAACTTCACGCAGGGTCGACATCGAACCCAGGCCGACGCGGTTGGCCACCTTGAAGTCGCTCAAACGGCCTTGACGAGTCCACAGGTGATAGGTTTCCTCGGCATCCTCCCAGCCAGCCAACAACGAACGGTGCGAGGCATCGAGCAGGATGTTGCCAAAGTCGCTGGCATCGTGGGTAAACGCCAGACCGACCATGTCCATTGGGCGCAGGGTCGCCACACCAATACCGCGATCAGCCAGAGAAGCCCGGGCCAATTCACGCATGGTCATGTGGTTATAGGCGTTGTCTGCTTGGTTTTCTTCCATGCCGAGGCGGCCAAACAGCGAAGCCCGCACCGAATCGCCGACCAGATTGCCGTTGTTGATATGCCCCTGATGCCGTGGACTCGCGACTGGGGTGGTCTGTGCGCCCATCGCCGCCAGCAGTTGCTCGCGTGCCTGGGCAACGGTGCAATTGACATCATCCTGGCAGGTGCGCAGCAACGACGCATGGGCTTCACCGAAGGTGCCGAAGGCCGCTTGAATACCGCCGCGACGAGTGACATCGTCCGCCAGCACCTGGGCGCGAATCTGGTCAGCCGTCAGATTGGACGGGGCCGGCGCTGGAGCTGGAGCTGGAGCTGGAGCGGCCACCGGCAGAGTGACCGAGCCGCGCGGGCTCAACAGTTGTTTAAAAGCTTCTGGCATGTTGGTGAACTCCTGCATGCGTTGCGATTTGATGTGAGCGAAGGCCTTGAGCGGCTCAAGGATTTTGTCTGCGAAGCCGGCCTCTACCGCCTCGCTGCCGAACATCCACGTTTCTGCGTCAAGCAAGGCGTGGATTTCCTCGGCGGTCTTGCCGGTCTTGGCGACATACGCCTGGACCAGCGAGCCCTCTACCTGATCGAGTAATGCGGCGTAACGCCGCATATCCTCGGCGTCACCACCCTGAATCCCCCAGGGCTTGTGGATCATGATCGCGGCGTTTTCGGGAACATTGACCGTGTCGCAAGCCATCAGGATCACGCTGCCCATCGACGCCGCCAGTGATCCCACAGTCCCGTCAACCCGGGCCGGGTGATGCTTAAGCATGTTGTAAATGGCGATCCCCTCGAACACTTCACCGCCCGGGGAATTGATGTACAAATTGATTTGTGACACGTCACCGAGCGCTTTTAGGTCTTTGGCGAACTGTTTGGCCGTGATGCCCCACGCGCCAATCTCGCCCTCTATGCGCAGCTCTACGATGCTTGCCGACAGCGCGCGCATTGAGTACCAGCTTTCGCCGCCCTCAGTCGCTGCCGTGATCGCGCCCCGTGGCCGCATCAGCGGTTCGTTGTTTTTCGTCATCATTGAGCTGATTCTTCCCGTAGATTTGGTGGTAGTAGTCCGAGCTGAATACCAGCCCGGCCTCGCGGTTCGCGTCGACTTCCGCCAAGCGCGACGCCTTGAGTTCTGTAGGGTTGCGCTGCCGCGATCTGACCACCTCGGCTTCATCGGCAAAGCCGGCCTCAACCAGAAGCTTCCACGCCGTCGCCTCATGCACCGGGTTGATCCAGGGCATCACCGGACCTTGATAGAACGCGCCGTAGATCGTTCGCGGATCGACGTCAGGGGGAACGACCAATTGGCCGCTCACGATCGCCATGCGCAGCCATTCGCGATAAACGGGACGGCACCAGTAGTCGATAAACTCGTGCTGAAGCAGGTCATAACCCAACTGCCCCTCGACCAGCTCCTGACGCTGGGCCGAATAGGTGCCGTCGTAACTGCGCGCCACACTGGAATAGGTGCTGCGCGTACCGGCCGCCACCGCCTTGAGCTGGCCATTGCGGAACCCCTCAAGAAACGGGTTCGGCCGGTTGCTTTCAATCATCCCAATGTCTTCACCGGGTAGCAGCGTGTCGATCACGATGCCCGGCGCGATCGGGAACGTTCGTTCGGCCCGAGTCTCTCCAGCGGGCGGCGGCACAAAGTCCTCACCGATGCCCTTCTTGATGTACATGGCCAACGCCGCACTGATGCGCGCCGCGACCCGCTCGCTCTCTTCGTAATCCTTGATGTCCGCCAAGCGGATCAGCACCGCATGCAGCAACGGCTGGCCACGGTTCTGCCCAATGCGTTTACGGTGCGCGATATGAATCATCTGCTCGACCGGCACGCGCTTGGTTTTCTGCGCCAGATTCCCGCCCAAATCCCCGGGATGGGTCTTCAGCAGGTGATACGCCCGAACACGGCGCCAAGAGTTGCGTTCGACGCCTTGGACGATGCCCTTTGAAAAGTCCGTGTATTCAATCGGGAGGTAGTCCGGCTCCAGCAACTCCAGGGCAAACGGCACGCCGTGCAGATGGTCATAGCCTGGCACCTTGCCCATCAGCTTCTGCGCCAAGGCCTCGCCATCGCGTAGCCAGGTGCGACACACCAGGCGCTCCATTTGCGGCCGGCTCAGCTCCCCGGACGACTCAGGTTTGAGCGACCAGTCACTCCATAGCGCCTTGAGCGCGGCCGCGAAAACGACGTGAATACTGCCGTCATAGCCCAACGGAATGGGCTCCACCGCAATACCTGGGCCGCCCACCACTCGTTCCTCCAAGCGGTCAAACAGGCCGGTGACAAGGTCGTGATCTTCATCCAGCTTGCGGCACTGCTCACGCAATGATTTGAGCGTGCGATTCAGCGAACCGTCGGCACTGCGTGCTTGTTTCTTGGCCTTGTGCGTGCGGGTCACCGTGGCCGCTTCAAAAGCCATGATCACGTTCCGCGCCCGCAGACGCTCGGCGACCATTCCGGGAAAGAGTGGCGCCAGGGCTTTATCGAGCAGGTTCAATCGAACGTCGCCAGGGAATGCCCCGGACGCCCCCCGCGCTGCTCTTGAGCCAAACGCCGCTCCCACTTCTCACGATTGGCGGTGATATCCCGCAATTCGGACATCACCGTTTTGCGGTCTTTGAATCCCATTTCCTTGGCAAGCAAAACGGCTTTCTCGGCCTCAATGTAGAGGTCGACCATTTCCTGGGCGCTTACACCAGCCATGCGCTCGCTCCTGTTTCAATCCAGCCGCCGGCGGCAGGCTGGTGGTCTGGTTGAGATTGGATCGGCACCGGGGCCGGTTCTGGCTCCGGCTCAACGGCCGGGGTTTCTGGTTCGTTGTTGCCTTCCGACTCGTCTGAATCGTCTGGCTCGTCTGGCACTTCCCATACGCCCGTTGCCGGGTTCTGGCTGGCCAGTAGGTCAAGATCGAGGCCGAATTTCTCTTGGCAGATCCGCAGTGCCGCCAAGGCGTACACAAAGCAGTCGAGCGCCTCGTTGCGCTTCTTGCTGGCATCCCAGCGCAGCACGCGCCGCCCTCGCGCCATGACCCATTTCTTTGTTTCACTGGTTAGCTGCTTCAGCTCGTCGCCGTCGCAGATCTCGTCATTGGCCGGGAAATGCACCAGCCCCGGCACCGGCCGATCACCATCCGGCTGCAACTTGAGCCGGTTGTAGATCACCTCTTTGGCGTTGTCGGTACCGATCTCGGTCAGGTAGGTTTTTGACTTCTTTTCTTTCCGGCGCGGGAAACTCGCAATTGGCTTGCCGTAGGTGCTGGCCCCGAAAATCGGGATCACCCAATGCACGCCATGCTTGCGGCTTTCAGCCCGAACAGCGTCCGAGTGGTGTCCGCCCGAGTCCCAGCACCATCGCTCGACCCGCATAACAGCACCGTCCGAACGGGTGAACAGGCGGTGCAACTCAAGCCCGACTTTGCGTTTGAGCACGGCGCTAGACGGATCGCCGTACAGAATCCGGCGATAGATCAACCACGCTTCTTCACCAGCACCCCAACCCCACACGCGCAGCTCGTAACGGTCGTCCTGGGTGTCAATCGAACCTGTCAGCACAACCACGCGCGGCGGCACCTGGGCGGCGTAGACCTCACGTCGTCCGTGCAACAGCTCCCAATCGACTTTTTCGGTCTGGTCTTCCTCCCACGTCTCGCCCAACGTGGTGTTGGTAAAGGTCTTGAGCTTGCCCCGATCCTTGCCGGCCTTGACGCGCTCGTCGGCGATCTTCACCCAGGTGGTGAAAGTCGAGTAAACCGTCCAGATATGGAACGTGAGCCGGCGCGGCGTTCGCATCGGCACATCGTCCGCTTCGAACCACTCGATGCTGTCACGCGTCCAGATGCCGGTTTTCTCGCAGATGTACCGGCCGACTCGGGACGCCTCGATCATCTCGTGATGTTCGAACGTGCAGCCGTTACCGGACTCGCATAGATACCAGGCCTTGATAACCTCGCCGCGCTCATCTTTCAGCCACTTGATGCCAAGCGGCTCATCTGGCCCGCCCCACTTCAGCGTCTGCTCAGTGCGACAGTGCGGGCAGCGAATGTGAAAGCGCATCAGGTAGGCCGATTCCTCGGCCGCCCGGGTGATCTGGCAGGTTCCAGCCAGCTTGGGCGTGGAGCCGCGAATCGACTTGGGGTAGGTCGCCCCCTCAAGGCGTTTATCGCCAAGGAACGTCGGCGAACCCTCGCCGTCGATGTCCTCATCGAAGTTCGACAGCTCGTCGTAGCCGACCTCATCCGGGCTTTTCTCCCGGTAGTTACCGCCGGCAGTACCACCCAGCCACCACAGAACCTTGCGGTTTTCGAAGACCTTGGATTCTTGGGTGTTGTCGCCGTGCTTTTTCCCGCACCAGGGCGCCAGTGCTTTGATTACCGGCACGTCCCGAATCATCGGATCGACGTGCTTTTTCATGATGTCTTTAGCGTCGTCGTCGGTCGGACTCCACATGCAGACGCTGCGCTTTTTATGCTCGATCTTGTAGGCGATGTTCGCCACCAACATCTTGGTGTAGCCAACCCGCGCCGACTTCAGCAGGTTTAGTTCTTCGATCAGGTCGTTGCCCATGGCGTTGAGCAAGGCCACCTGAAAGGCCTCAGTCGTCCACTTGCCTTCGCCGTAGGACGACTCCGACGACATGTAGAAATACTTGTCTGCCCATTCGACCGCCGTTAGTGGCGCATCTTTTTGAAGGCTTTTCAGCCCGCGCCGGACGGCGTCAACCAGCGGCCTCATCCACGGAGGCGATGTACTCATCTAAAAGCTCCGGTATGCGGTCAGCCAACCCAACAGCAGCGTTACGCGTAACGGCTATCTCGGTTTCGACTGCATCAAGGTGACGCACGGCGATATCGGGGTGCTTACGCTTTACGCTCTTAGGGATGGTGTTAAGGGTTGAGGCCAACTGCGCCGACAGGCTGGAGAGCGCAAAAATCATGAAACCGACCGGGACAAGCTCCTTGTCGCCGACCTTGTTTTTGCGTGCCTGGGTGTCGGCCTGCTCTCGGGTCAGCCGCAGTCGCTCGCAATCAATCTTGTAACCAATGAGTGGATCAACTTCTTCGGAGCCAGGTTGTTGCTTTCCGGTTTGGTGTTGAAGGCGGTTATCGACTACTGACCGGACGTCATAAAAGGACTCGCGACCGATCTTGGCAACCGCCACGACCCCCCATTTATCGAAGGCCTGCGTCGTGATACCCAGGCTTTCAGCCATGCGGGATTTGTTTAGCCATTCAGGCTTACGAGTGATCGATGGATTAGCCATAACTACACAACAACCAACCTCTGAAAATGGGTCATACATAGCGAAGAAGCGGGGCCCGAATTACCCCCTATGGGGTGGGGTCCAGAGGGACCCATGACTCTTTGGCCAAAACCCCATCCGTCAAGCGAAAACCAGACGAAAACCGTGCTTTTTCGACGTTTTCGGCATTGCTCGACCTCCAGGCGGTCAGGGCTTCGCGGTGGCCAGGGCCTGCGCGAAGGCGTCGGCGAACTCGGCCGAGTAGTTGGCCTTGACGATGTTCTGCGCGATCTTGAAGAACGGGAAAATGGTGCGATAAGCCGGCGCGCTGTCACTGAAGACAAACACCGGCCGCACGGCATCGCCATGGGCCATGGCCTTGCGCTCCCAAATCCCTTGCGCACCATCGACAGCACCACTGAAGAAGCGGTGAGCGTTGCCCTTGCGCTTGCTTCGTGTGCTGTTAGAGGCGTTGGCCTGATAGCCGCCGCGCTGCTCGGCAGCACTCAAGCCCGACAGGATCTTGAGCATGGTGCCGCGCGAGACGTTGCCGTATTGGTTCAACAGCGACTGATTGGGCAGCGCGTACTGGTTCGACTTCATCAGGCCGCGCGCAATCAACGCTTTCTCAAAGCCCTTGTGCGGCCGAAGCCCACCGACAACAGTCTGTTGCAGGTAGGTGTCAGCCGGGACGCCGGATGTCCACGAATCCTTGAAGTAGACCTGGGCGGGCTTGCTCTTGGTCGCCATGGTCACAAACAGGCTATTTAGCGTGGTCGGGGTCGGCCGATCGAGGCGCTTGCCCATCACGGTGATGGTGCCCTTCTTGACCCGCTTGGCCAGATTGGTCGCGGTCAGCCTCAAGACATACGGCAGATGCCTTTTTTCCAGCTCTTGCATGCCCGCCGTGATCGGCGCCGCATCTAACGACAGATCCAGCTTAAACATGCTGTGCCCTTTTGCTTGTGCCCTACTGGCCGCTCGTCTTTTGCCCTGGCGATGGGTCGTTAACTCCTGCCCTCTTTGCCAAGAATTGTGTGTACAGACCACCAGCAACATCGGCACCGATGACCGCGATGACGATGCCTAAACCTGCAGCCAGATAGAGGTTGCTCCACAGAGCCATAGCGAGCAGAAGCGTGGCCATACCCAATAGGCCAGATGCAAGGAAGCGCAGTGCCACGCGCTGCAGGATCTGCCGAAGGCCAAGTTCGGAGCCTGATGCCCTCAGCATCTCCCCGGACAAACCGGCCATGCTCAACAACACCAACAGCCATAGGGGCACATCGGCGAGAGCTTGATGCTCTGTGTTCATCTGTTGTCCTCAAATAGGTTCGGCCCCCATGTCACTGTCATCCGCTTGAAGCAAAGAGCCAGGCATGGGGCCGAAAACGAAAAAGCCCTGCTCGATGGCAGGGCTTGCAAACGGGAACAAAAAACCCGGCTCGATGGCCGGGTTCTTGGAAGCGTCTCGCTGCGTTCACAGCAATACACGCTGCTATGAAATCACAGCTATTCCGTGCGGAAAAGGCACATTTTGCATACTTGGATGCTTGGATGCTTGGATGCTTGGATGCTTGGATGCTTGGATGCTTGGATGCTTGGATGCTTGGATGCTTGGATGCTTGGATGCTTGGATGCTTGGATGCTTGGATGCTTGGATGCTTGCAAGGGTGCACTGGCCCCGTCTGAGCGCATCCGACGGTGCCCGATATACCACCCAAACACCTCGCAGGTCTCTCGATTTCCAGCCTCATTAAAATGCACAATTAAAGATAAAAAACGCGAAGCTTTTCACAAGCTGCTTGCTTGGATATCCTGCTATTTCGGAACACGATTTACGGCTGGTCATAGTTAGCTACTTTTGGCGTAACATCTTTTTGCAAAGGATACTGTAGTGGCAAATCTCAAGGTTTTTATTTCTTCTACTTGTTACGACCTCCATTCGATACGTGGACAGTTACGAAATATAATGATGGATTTTGGTCACGAACCCATCATGAGCGACCAGGCAGAGGTTATTTTTGATCCACAGATCCACACACACACTAGTTGCCTTCGAGAGGTTGGAAACTGTGATGTAGTAGTTTTAGTTATAGGGTCACGCTTCGGGGGCACAATCATACCCAAAGCTCTAGAACTGATCGACATGGGGCGAGTTATAGACATGAGTCGCTCAGACCGCTTTGGTGAAAACGGAGCCAAAATTTCCATCACTCAGGCAGAAATACTACAAGCAATACAACACGGCATCCCTGTGTTTGCTTTTGTTGACTCCGGTGTAATGCGAGACCATTTGACCTATGAAAAAAACAAGAACAAACCAATAATTAACCAAATAGAGTTTTCTTCAATTGAGAAAACTGAAACTGCAGCATATATTTTTGAGTTCATAAACTATTTAAGAATGAGAAATGAAAACAATAGTATCTTTGAGTTCTCCCGATTCGAAGACATCGAAATACAACTAAAAAAACAGTGGTCTGGGCTGTTCCAGCGCCTACTAAGCGAGCAGCGCTCAAAGGCTTATGAAGGCAGACATATAGAACAGTTAAGCAGCCAGATAGCAGACCTCAAAGCTGCTGTACTAGGTTCCATTTCAAGTGTCGAACTAAAAGAGACCGCAAAAGGCGCTATTCGCTTTCGCATGCTGATTGACTTTACTCATAGCTTGATAAATGAAGCAAACTCCTTGGAAGTAAACTCACTACTGAGGTCAAATATCTCTTGGAAAGAACTATTTACTACACTCGGCATTATTGAGGTTCGTCAAGCTTCATATTCAAATCGTTTCAACCCGTACCACTCAATCCTTTTAAAAGACGATGGCACATATTTTAGATCGCGCATTCCAACGATGCGGATCTCCCGATTGCAAGCCGAGTGGGATGACTTTAAAGGACTGGGGAGTGATGCGAAAGATGCCATCATCAATGCCATACTTGATAGCCGCAACGGACGGACGCCGTCAATCGTCCGACATTTCAATGAACCTTATATTGAAGATGACGCATCAACATTGGTAACCGATGATGAGGACCTAGGTACAGATGCTCCAAAACCAGCAAACGATCGAGTCTTGCTCACAAAAGAAAAATACATCGAAGAGTCATTGAAGAATTTCTTATCCATAGACCCATCCTTCACGAACATGAACTTTCTAATAGATGTCAACTCAGACAGCGTCAAAGTAGCCAAGCTAAATCTAAAAGGCGACCGCAAAGTAGAAAACTTTACCTTTTCCTATAATGCCGCAGAAGATAGTCTTACCGCTCCTATCGAGAAACTGAAAGAAGAAATAAAAAACACCATTACAACAACAGAAACCGACGATAATTAACCCTCAGTCTTGAAGGTCAATTTTTATTTTTGCTCTCGGATCACTGATCACGCAGCCACCGTTTAAAGCATGATTTTAAACGGTGGCTGCAAACTACTTTTTAGACAATCATACACACCCAATTTAAAAAAGCATTTTAGGCCCTATTTCACCGGAGCCCATACAATCAAAAGATACAGCAAATATTAGGCTACTTGACGCATGATATCGACAGCACAATCAATCCATGCAACCCCTGCCCTCGCCAACTCCCTCGCCTTACCTTCGCTGATACCGTAGTGCTTGCCGACTCGCAACATGGGCCATTTAGCACCGTAGTAAAGCCAAACAATGTCGCCCATCTGCTGATCGCGATGCGCGAGCCTCGCAACGGCATTATCAACAGCAATGGCCCAATCGTCAGTAATGCAATAGCTCTTACTCGTCACCGGTTGTGCCACCGCTTGACGCATCAGCGCGAAAGTCGGAGATGTATAACCAGGTACCCCTACTCCATCCATTCGCCACCATCCCCACTGCTCCAACAGATACTCGGTGTCTCCCAACGGTCGGCCTGCCGGCTTGCGAATCATCATGTTCTCAATCTCCTGTGTAATTTGTGCCGCCCGCCCCCAGGCGGTTCGATTGTTCGCGTTGTGGCCTGGCTACGTTGGTCTGGCCTTTCAATGCCGCAATTTGACGCTGCGTCTGCTGCAGCTTGAAACTCAACTGGGTAACCAACTCGTCTGAAGAAAGCACCAACTTACTGCCCCTAACAACCCAACCTGAGCCGTTGCATTCGGTGCAAACCAGCTCATAAAACAGCCCCATTACTACTGCTCTGCCCCTGCACACCGAACAAGGCTCCAGCTCGATCCTCTCCCGCTTAAAGCCAAGCACTTGCCCTGTCTGCATGTTTTGAAACCTCGCCCTTAACAAATTGCGGAAGTGACTCGCAGGCGGCGCTATTCAAGGCGTCTACGAGGTTTTGCGATTCTTCATATCTAGCGTCTGTCTGCTGGTGGATCGCCTTGAAGCCACGCTCATCTAACCAGTTGTGCCACTTCACCAGAGCCAGCCGACGTTGTTCTTTGGCCTGGGTGTTGATGTAGGTGGAAGCGATCTTGCCGAGGGAATGATTGAGCAACATCTCGCCGATGTGGCCGTCGACGCCAAGGTCGGTCCACGCGGTACGCGCCACCTTGCGCAGGTCGTGACTGGTCCAGGCGCCCTGCCCCAACCGGGTGAACACGGCGCTGGCCTGATTCTCGCTCAGCGTCTTGCCGCGACGGGATGGAAACAGGAACGGCCCCATATACCCTTGGGCGGCTTGGCGCTCACGGTAGCGGCGCAGCAGCGCGCAGGCTTGGTCAGTCAGCGGCACCCGCAGCTCGGTCTTGCTCTTGGTGTGCTCGGCCGGCAGGAACCACTCGCGCTCCGACAATGTGATGTCGGCCCAGCGAGACTGGCGGGTTTCGCCAATGCGGGTGCCGTGGCACAGCATCATCAAAGCCAGCATGGCGTCACCCGGCGCCGTGTCGAAGCGTTCGGCCAGTTGCGTCACCAGCTCGGGCAACTGCGCATCGCGCAGGCGCGCGGCCTTGGGCAGAATGCGCGCCGTCGTGAAATTGCCGAACTTGAGCTCGGCCATCGGGTTGGCCGGGATCAGGTCGAGCTTGCGGACTTGCCTGAAAGCCATGGCCAGCAGTCGGTACAATTGCTGGACGTACGACAGCGACAGTTCTTCCTGCGCCGGCCACATCAGCAGTTGGTCGAGGGTCTGGGCGTTGACGTCGCCAATCAGCAGATCATCAAGGCGTGGCTTGAGCTGGCAACTGATGGCTGACTTGATCGCTGACCGGCGCTTGGCCGAAAGCGAACGGGAGCGGGCCATGCGCTCAGCAAACCAGTCCAGCAACTCGCCGACGGTGACCCAACCGGAAACGCTGGCCGCCCCATCGGCCGCCACGCGTAAGCGCACCGCCGGCAACGCCGCGACCACCTGCTTGGTGTTCAGGTCCGGAAAGCCGCCGATGCGGTGCCACTGGCGTTTGTTCAGTAGGTACCAAGAGCCGCGTGCGCGATTCTTCGCATAACGGAAGTGCAACGCCGGGTGACTCGCATCGCGCAGGTCGCGCACATGCTCCAGCTTGGCGTTGCGTTGAATCTCAGCGTCCGACAGTTTCACTGTCAGGGTCTTGATCAGGGCGCTCAATCGGCCACCTCCGATGGAGCGAAACGATCGATCACCTCGAACGTTGAAGGCCACATCCACGCGCCATACCGCTTGGCCATGGCCTCGTCAGCGAACAGTGCCAACGCATGGTCGGGTGCGCTGCTCAAATCCAATTTGAACGAGCAGCAGAATACCGCGAAGCGGTAGGTGGACGGATCGGGAACAGCGAGTCGCTGAGAGTCCATCAGAACGATTCCTTTTTTCGGTAACGGTTGGCCAGGCTGGTGACCTTCTCCGGGTGCTCGACAGCCACTGGCTTCCACCCGGCAGCAAGGTTTTCAAAGCGGTTGTACTGACCAAGAAAGGCCGTGCGGACCGTGCCCATCTCGATGTCGCGCCCCTTGCCTATGATGATTTCGGCAATGCCCTTGGCTTCGGTGTTTTCGTGATAGACCTCGTCGCGGTACACGAACAAGATCACATCGGCGTCCTGCTCGATGGCGCCTGACTCCCTCAAATCCGAGGGGATAGGCCGTTTGTTGGGGCGCTCTTCGCATTTGCGGGAAAGCTGGCTCAGCAACACGACGGGGATGCCCAACTCCTTGGCGAGCAACTTGCAACCACGACTGATGCTGCTGACTTCTTCGGTGCGGTTACCGCCCTCGCCCTCCAGCAGCTGCAGGTAGTCGATCATCAGCAGATCGAGGCCGTAACGCAGCTTGTGGCGACGAGCCAATGAGCGAATCCGCCCGATCGACGAGCCGGCGCGGTCGGCGATGTACAGCGGAGCGCGTCGCAGCACCCCAGCCGCTGCGGCCAGCTCCGTGCCGTGGTTCTGGCACGCCGTGCCGTTCTTCACCTGGGTGAGCGGAATACGTCCCTCAGACGCCACGGCGCGGTCCAGCAGTTGGCCTTGGTTCATCTCTAGGCTGATGACCAGAGAAGACTTGTTTTGGCGCACGGCTGCATCGATGACAAAACCCATCGCCAGCGTGGTTTTGCCCATCGCGGGGCGTCCGGCGACGATGTACAGGTGGTCGGGTTGCAGGCCGCCGATTTTCTCGTCCAGGTCTTTCAGGCCGGTCGACAGGCCGATCAGGGTTTCGCCGCGAGCATGACGATCATGGCGCTCCTGCCACACCTCCAGCTGGTCGACCAGCACATCGCCGACTTTGACGATGTCGTCATCACCGGCGCCGCAATCGATGGCCATGGCAGCCGCTTGGACGGCGGCGATTTTTGTCTGCACATCCTGATCGCTGTGTGCGATGTCCATGGCTTGGCCACCCAAATCGAACAGAGCGCGTTCGATGGCTCGCTCTCGCACGATGACGGCGTAAGTCTTGGCGTTGGCGACGCTGGGTGTGCCGTTGACAATTTCGGCGCAGTAAGCAAAAGCCGGGGTGCCATCCAGCAAGACGCCCACGTGGTCGCCCACAGTGAGGAAGTCGACCGCTTTGCCGGCCGAGCGGACCGCCAGAATCCCCCGGTACACTTCGGCGTTTTCCGCGAAATAGAACGATTCGGCGGACAAGTCATCGCTCAGGGAGTCGATCAGTTCCGGGCGCTGCATCATTGCACCCAGCAGGCCGTGTTCGGCCTCGATGTTGTAGGGGTCACGCATGGTAATTACCCTCAACGACCTTGACGAAATTGCTCGGCGCGATCAACCAATCGAAGTTGCAGCGGAACGGACTGCCACCCGAAGCGGACACCTCGCCCATCAGGAACTTGCTTGAGCGCACCAGGGCGAAGTACTCGGCCCAGAACTGGAGATCCTGATGTACTTCGCTCTCGTTCCAGCGGGCACCGATCTTGGCGATCCGATCCTTGGTCAACATCACGACTCGAGGAAACTCTGGAATCGTCTTGTTGAACAAATCGACGATGGCTTGAGTCGGGCACTTCGCTTTCGAAATTTTGGATGGTTGCTCATCGCCGACAAGAGGTGACGATTCACTTGATGGTTCTATTACGGTTCTGGGTGCGGCTGCTGCGGGGGTTTGTGTCGTGAGCTGCGGGGGGGGTGGTGC
>NZ_JAGYGJ010000038.1:0-65468 GCF_019947405.1 Pseudomonas sp. GL-B-26
GTGTCAGACAGCGTCAATGTTGAATGGCACACCGCTTTCGCGAGCAAGCCCGCTCCCACAGGGAACTGCGTGATTCCAGAAACAACTCAGGCCGTGAAGCGAAAGCTTTCACGGCCTGTTTGTTTACAGCTCTGGAACGGTTTACACCGAGTGATACGTCGGCAGGGCAAACCGCTGCTGGCTTTGCAGCATGGAAATCTGCGGCAGTTCGCTGGCCTGTTCGGCGATGTCACGGCGAATGGCACTGATCACCCAGGACAGCTGATCGCCAGCATGCATTTGCTGGTAGGAAATCGAGCGTTTGAAGACTTTGCCGTCGGTGCTGCTCAAGGTCAGCAGAATGCCGCCGTCCGGACGTGGCTGGGTGGTCACTTCGAAGTTGGAGAACAGGGACGAAAATTTTTCTTGGATCAGGTTCATGTCTATCAGCTCCGTTAGCTC
Organism: Pseudomonas sp. GL-B-26; assembly: GCF_019947405.1. Classification (NCBI taxonomy): domain Bacteria; kingdom Pseudomonadati; phylum Pseudomonadota; class Gammaproteobacteria; order Pseudomonadales; family Pseudomonadaceae; genus Pseudomonas; species Pseudomonas sp. GL-B-26. The sequence goes on from NZ_JAGYGJ010000038.1 coordinate 442, forward strand.
TTGAATGGCAAGCATGCAGAGGTAGTTGCAGTGATTGTGCCAGCACCTGATTTTTTAAAAGTCCTTACATATCAATTAGTTAGTTTTTAAGTGCTTTTGCACTTTCGTGCAATCTGCATGAATGGCCATCGTGCATCCTGCATTTTGCGTGGTCGACGTCGATTCGATGGAACCATTTGCCCGGCGCAAGCTCACGATTTCGAATGCCGCAGACGTGGATACAAATCATTTCAAAAACCGCGTGTACAGCTCAGGAACCGCTGACGTATTTTCGGCCTCAATCAACGCCGCCCGAACAATAAAAAGATCGACCGGGAGCAACCATGAGCCGCACGCCGAACGACACGATTACCTGGGGCATGATGCTCCGCAAGCTGCCTTCCATTGCCAAAGCCATTCCCAGAGTGGTGAAAGGTATGAAAGCCGCCAACGTCAAGGACCCGACCCAACCGTGTGGCCTGGGCTGGAGCTTCGAGCAAGCGACGTTGCGCAATCCCGACGGCCAGGCATTGCTGCAGGGCGAGGTAGCGCTGACGTATTTTCAGGTCAACCAGTGGGCGAATCGCATTGCCCATCATCTGATTGCCCAAGGCATTCGCAAGGGCGATGTGGTGGCGGTCTTTATCGAGAATCGCCCGGAACTGCTGGTGACGATTCTGGCGGTGGCCAAGGTCGGCGCGATCAGTGCCTTGCTCAATACGTCGCAGACCCGCGATACACTGGCTCACAGCCTGAACCTGGTGGCACCCGCGGCAATCATTGTCGGAGAAGAGCTGATGCCGGCGTTTTCGGCGGTCCGCGAACGGGTGTCGATCGAGGCGGCGCGCACCTGGTTCGTCGCTGATCAAGACACCTTCAGCCATCCGGGCATTGCGCCCGACGGGTTCATCAACCTGATGACCACCAGTGCCGACAGCTCCAGCGCCAACCCCGCCAGCAGTCAGCAGGTTTTTTTCGACGACCCTTGTTTTTATATCTACACCTCGGGCACCACCGGCTTGCCCAAGGCGGGGGTGTTCAAACACGGCCGCTGGATGCGCAGCTCCGCAAGCTTCGGGCAGATCGCCTTGGATATGCGCCCGGAGGATGTCGTCTATTGCACTTTGCCGCTCTATCACGCCACCGGGCTGTGCGTGTGCTGGGGCTCGGCGATCAGTGGCGCCTCGGGCTTTGCCATTCGCCGCAAGTTCAGCGCCAGTCAACTCTGGAACGACGTGCGCAGGTACCGCGCGACCACCCTCGGTTATGTCGGCGAATTGTGCCGCTACCTCGTGGATCAACCGCCCAGCGCCGACGACAGCAAGCACCGTGTGACGAAGATGATCGGCAATGGCCTGCGCCCCGGCGCGTGGGGCGAGTTCAAGACGCGATTCGGGGTGAACCACATCTGTGAGCTGTACGCCGCCAGCGACGGCAACATCGGTTTCACCAACATCCTCAACTTTGATAACACCGTCGGTTTTTCCCTGATGTCATGGGAGTTGGCGGCGTACGACCACGACAGCGGCGCGCCGATTCGGGATGCCCAGGGCTTCATGCGCAAAGTCGCCAAAGGCGAGCAGGGACTGTTGCTGGCGAAGATCGACGACAAGGCGCCGCTCGACGGCTACACCGATCCGCAGAAGACCGAAAAGGTTGTGCTGCACGACGTGTTCGAGAAGGGCGACCGTTATTTCAATACCGGTGACCTGCTGCGCAACATCGGTTTCGGTCATGCACAGTTTGTTGACCGCCTGGGAGATACATTCCGCTGGAAGGGCGAAAACGTCTCGACCACCGAGGTCGAAAACATCCTTTTGCAACACCCGAATATTTCCGAAGCCGTGGCCTACGGCGTGGAAATCCGCAACACCAACGGGCGTGCGGGGATGGCGGCGATTACGCCAGCCGAGTCCCTGGCGACCCTGGATTTCAGTGAGCTGCTGGCTTTTGCCCGAGAGCAAATGCCCGCCTATGCGGTGCCGTTATTCCTGCGGGTGAAGGTGAAAATGGAGACCACCGGCACCTTCAAGTACCAGAAGACTCGCCTCAAGGACGAAGCCTTCGACCCCGGCAAAACCGGCGATGATCCGATCTACGCCTGGCTGCCGGGGACCCAGACTTACGTGCAGGTCACTCCGCAGTTGCTGGCGGATATTCACGGCGGCGCTTTTCGTTATTGAATGCAGCGTTATTGAATGTGGCTATGGCCGTCCATGAGAAAAAAGAAGTGACAGCCTCGGGGCTGCTCGGGAAACTGTCGGCTTTGCGAATAATCGAACGTGGAGTGCCCAATGTCAGACCAAAGCCGCCAGATGTCCCCCGAAGAAGCCGCTGAATTTGCCGAACAGGTATTCAACAAAGCGCGCGAGGGCGATGCGGCCATGATGGCTGCGCTGTTGACCAAGGGCCTGCCGCCGAACCTGCGTAACCACAAGGGCGACACCTTGCTGATGCTGGCCGCTTACCACGGCCATGTGGATACCGTAAAAGTGCTGCTCGAGCACAAGGCCGATCCGGAAATCCGCAACGACAACGGCCAGAGCCCGATTGCCGGCGCGGCGTTCAAAGGTGACCTGGCGGTGGTCAAGGCACTGGTTGAAGGCGGCGCGCAAGTGGAGGGTTCGTCCTTCGACGGTCGCACTGCGCTGATGATGGCGGCGATGTTCAATCGCGTCGAAATCGTCGACTACCTGATCAGCAAAGGCGCCGACCCGAAAGCCAAGGATGCCAATGGCGTCTCTGCGCTGGATGCCGCCAAGACCATGGGCGCGGTGGACACCACGGCGCAGCTTGAGAAATTGCTGGGCTGATCTCCTCCGTGTAGCAGCTGTCGAGCCTGCGAGGCTGCGTTCGGCTGCGCAGCAGTCGTAAAACCTGTATGTGCGGTCTCCCTGAAACACCGCATCGCCTGATTTCACGACTGCTGCGCAGCCGAACGCAGCCTCGCAAGCTCGACAGCTGCTACACACACCGTCAATACACCCAAACCTCAACCCGCCGATTCTTGATTCGCCCCTCATCCGCGCTATTGGCCGCCACTGGCATCTCGGCGCCAAAACCACGAATCTCGCGAAACACCACGCCGCTTTTCACCAGCTCCCGCCGCACCGCCATCGCGCGCAGTTTCGACAGCAGATCGGCGCGCGCCGGATCACTTTTGGCGTCGCCAAACCCCACCAGCGTCACCTGCCGATTGGTCTTGTCACGCTGCTTTATATAGTCGAGCACCCGCCAAAGGTCCTGCCGGGCCTTGTTGTCCAGCGTCGCACTGCCTTCTTCGAAACGGAAATTCACCGTTAGTCGCTGGGCGTGACGGCTGAGCGCCTGATAACCCTCCGGCATCAGTGCATTCGGTGTGACGGTCATGGCCTGGATGGTCTGAGCTATAAAGCCATTGGCCGCGACAATCGCCTGACCCTTGCTGCTTTGGGCGAACGCCACCAGAGCTTCGGCCCAGGGATTTTTCCCATTGGGCGGTAGGTAAAAGAACAGCCGGCGCGACAGCGGATAGTCTTCCGTGGCAATCAGACTGTTGAGCGGCAACATGGCTTGGGATTGGCCGTCAGCAATCGCCACGGCTTTGGCCTGACGCACGTAAGGCAGGCCGATGAAGCCGATACCTTGCGGGTCGAGGCTGACCGCGTCGGACAATTGCTCGCTGGATTCGAACCGTTTCGCCGCGCTGCTCAGCGTTTTCCCACGACGGCTGAGGACCAGTTCCTTGAACGTGTCATAGGTGCCCGATTGGTCATCCCGCGCATAGAGATGAATCGTCCCACCGGTGCCGCCGAGTTCTTCCCAGGTTTTTGCCTCGCCGCTGAAGATTCGCGCCAGTTGTTCGGTGTTCAGTTCACTCAACGGATTTTGCGGATGAAGAATGATCGCCAGGCCATCGATGGCAATGACCTGCTCGGCGCCGGGGCTTTTAAAGTCGCCCAGGCGTGCAAGGTCTGTCCGTTCGCTGTCCTTGATCGGGCGCGAAGAGGCGGCGAGGTCGGCGGTGGAGGTTTTCAGGGCGGTGAAACCGGTGCTGGAACCGTGGGCCGCAATGTCCACCGCGACTCGGCGGCCTTGAACGGTTTCGCCGATCACGCGCAGTTCGTTGGCTTTGTCCGGGGTCTCGCTGTGAATCTTCAGCAAGCCCTGTTCGCGCATCAACCCCTCAACCAACGCCGGGCCCAATGCCGCGCCAATGGTGTTGGAGCCCTGGATGCGCAGCACCGGTCCAGACTCGGGCATCGGCAACGCGCCAGCCGAAGCCGTCAGCGGCAGCCAGGCGCACAGCATCAACAGGAACAACACGCGCAGCGTCATGCCGGCACCTTATAAGCCAAAGGAAGTGCCGGGAGAATAAGTCAGTAAGGTTTCTGAAAGATGACAGTTATCGACATTGTGGGAGCGAGCCTGCTCGCTCCCACTGTTGATCTGTGTCGACAGGCAGAGATCAGCTCAGTTCAAGCCAGATCGGCGCGTGATCCGACGGCTTTTCCATCCCGCGCAGTTCGTAATCCACCCCCGCATCCTTCACACGTGGCAACAACCCGTGGGACGCCATGATCAAGTCAATCCGCAGCCCACGCTTGGGCTCATCCTCAAAACCGCGGCTACGGTAATCGAACCAGCTGAAACGGTCGGCCACCTCCGGGTTCAAGTGACGGAAGCTGTCCACCAGGCCCCAGTTCTTCAAGCGGGCCATCCACTCGCGTTCTTCCGGCAAAAAGCTGCATTTACCGGTTTTCAGCCAGCGTTTCATGTTGTCCGGGCCGATACCGATGTCGCAGTCTTCCGGGGAAATATTCACGTCGCCCATCACCACCACCGGCTGATCGTTGCTGAACTGGCTTTCCAGTAATTGCTGCAGATCGCTGTAGAAGCGTTCCTTGGCCGGGAACTTGGTCGGGTGATCGCGGCTTTCGCCCTGTGGGAAATAGCCGTTCATGATGGTCACCGGCACGCCATTGGCATCGGCGAACGTGCCCCAGATGAAGCGGCGCTGAGCGTCTTCTTCATCGGTGGCGAAACCTTTGTGCAGCGCGATAGGTTCCTGACGCGAGAGCAGGGCGACGCCGTAGTGACCTTTTTGACCGTGGAAATACACGTGATAGCCCAGCGCCTGAACCTCGGCCAGCGGGAATTGGTCGTCGTGTACCTTGGTTTCCTGCAGTCCGATCACGTCTGGCTGATGCTTTTCGATCAGCGCCGCCAGCTGATGGGGGCGAGCGCGCAGCCCGTTGATGTTGAAGGAGACGATCTTCATGGTCGGCAGTCCTGGCAAAAGGGCGATGCTAGCTGACATGTAGGATCGGGGCTAGCGTGGCAGTAGTCCAAATGCGCTGCTAATGTCTGGGGGCGTGGGAACGATCGCGACTGCGCAAGGCTCGTACCAATAAGAACGAGGCCTTTTTGAGCCTCGCCCAGGGGAGATCTACCGTCATGCCCGAAACCTCGACCGTCATCGCCGATATTCACATGCTCGACAACGGCTATTCCCGCGAAGCACGTTCGCTGTTGTACCAGGCTTACCGGCATGAGCCGACGTTCGGCTACCTGTTCGAAGCGGAGCGTCCCGGTTATGAACAGCGGGTTCGCGCCACCGTGCGCGAGCTGGTCAAACAACATTTTCTTCAGGACTTGCCGGCCATCGGCCTGCTGGTCAACGACCGGTTGATCGGCATCGCGCTGATCGCGCCGCCGCAACGTCGCCTTGGCATCACTGAGAGTTGGGCCTGGCGCCTGCGCATGGTGCTCAGCACCGGGTTTCGCTGCACCCGACGCTATCTCGAGTATCACGATGCCGTGATGGCTTGCGTGCCGTCCGATTCGGTGCACCTGCTGCCGTTGCTGGGGGTTCATCCGCAATTTCAGGGCCAACACTTTGGCGAACAATTGCTGCAAGCGGTGCACAACTGGTGCGCGGTGGATGAACACTCCGAGGGCGTAATCCTCGATACCGGGAATCCTCGTTATCTGGAGTTCTATAAGCGCCAGGGTTATGAGGAAATCGGTGAGGTCGCCGTAGGACCAATTCGCGAACACGTGTTTTTCCACGCCAATCCGCAGGTGTTACAAACAGCAACGGCATAAAGGTAGAACTTTCACGCCACGCCAGGCTCTATCACGCTCCCAAGCTCGTGATAGCATCCGCGCCTATGAATTTTCCAGGAAGAATGACCAGCGGCGTGCTGATGCTGATTACCAGCTGCGCGGCGCTGGCGCAAAGTGAATTGGATGTGCGGATCAAACCGTCCAACGATGAACTGAAAGCCAATATAGAGGGCTATATCGGCAGCCTCGGCGATCGTGACGAAGAAGCCTTGCTGCGCTTCAGTCGTGGCGCCGAAGAACAGGCACGCAAGGCCGCCCAGGCCTTGGGTTATTACCAGCCGCAGATCGACTCGGATGTGAAGGGCGGCAAGACGCCTCGTCTGGTGCTGAACATCGATCCCGGCGAGCCGGTGCATTTGCGCAACGTCACTATTCGCATCGACGGCCCGGCCGCCTCCCTCAAATCCTTCCGTGTACCCAAAAGCAATGCGCTGAAAACCGGTGCCGTGCTCAACCATGGCCATTACGAAGACGCCAAGCGCTTGATTCAGAATCAGGCTTCGCGCTATGGCTTTTTCAGTGGTTATTTCAGCAGCCAGAAATTGTGGGTCGACCCGCGGGCCGGCGTTGCCGACATCGAACTGATCTACAACAGCGGCCCGCGTTATTCATTGGGCAAGGTCAGTTTCGAAGGTGACACGCCGTTCGACGAAGACCTGCTGCGGCGCATGGTGCCCTTCAAGGAGGGTGCGCCTTATGACTCCGAACTGATTGCCGAACTCAATCAAGCCATGCAATCGAGCGGCTATTTCGAAAGCGTGCGAGTGGATGCGGCACCAACGGCGTCCAAGAACGACGTGATTCCGGTGGACGTCAAACTCGAAACGCGCAAACCACGGACCATGGGCCTGGGGCTGGGTTATTCCACCGACGTCGGCCCACGGATCAAGGCCAACTGGACCCGGCACTGGGTCAACCCTCAAGGGCACAGCTATGGCTGGGAGACCGAAGTTTCCGCGCCTCGGCAGAACGTCGGTGTGTTCTACGACATTCCCCTGGCCCCGCCGCTGACCGACAAACTGCGGTTCGCTGGCGGCTATCAGAACGAAGAAATTGCCGACAAGGACTCCCTGAGCAAACTGCTGACCATCGGCCCCGAGTGGCACAGCAAGTTGCCCAGTGGTTGGCAGCGAGTGGTATCGCTCAAGTGGCAGCGCGAGGAATACAGGCTCGGCGACGACTCGGGGCTCAGCACATTGCTGATGCCTGGTGTCAGCTATTCCTACCTTAAAAGTGACAACCGCATCGACCCGCACAACGGCTATCGCCTGGGATTCGAGACCAAAGTGGCCAAGGAAGGTTTGGGCTCTGACACCAACCTGATTTACGGCACCGCGTTGGTGAAAGGCTTGACCACGGTCTTCGACAAACACCGCTTCCTCGGTCGGGTGCAGGTCGGCGGCAGCGCCACCAATGGCTACAAATCGGTACCGCCATCGCTGCGCTTCTTCGCCGGTGGCGATCAGAGCGTGCGCGGCTACGACTACCAGAGCCTGTCCCCGGAGAACTCCGAGGGCGACCGCATCGGTGGCCGCTACATGGTTGCCGGCAGCGTCGAGTATCAGTACTCCATCGCCGAAAAATGGCGGGTCGCGACCTTCATCGATCAGGGCAACTCCTTCAATACCCTCGAACTGCCGGACCTCAAGACCGGTGTCGGTATCGGCGTACGCTGGGTTTCTCCGGTAGGGCCGATACGCCTCGACCTGGCCCATGCGATGGACGACGACGGCGGCATTCGATTGCACTTTTCCATGGGGCCTGAGCTGTGAAGCGTGGTTTGAAAATAACGCTGCTGGCGATTCTGGCGCTGCTGATGCTGGTCGTCCTGACCGTTGCCACAGTGCTGGGCACGGCTACGGGCAGCCGTTGGGCGCAGGGGTTTGTGCCGGGTTTGACCGTCGAGAATTTCCAGGGCCGTTTGGGTGGCCAGTGGAGTGCCGACCATGTGCTGTGGCAGCAGGACAGCAGTCGAGTCGAGCTGAACAAGGTGATTTTCGCCTGGTCGCCGCTGTGCCTGACGCGCATGACCCTGTGCATCGAGCAATTGAAGGCCGATCAGGTCAGCCTGCAATTTCCGCCAGGCACGGATGAAGACAGCAGCGGTTCAATCGAACTTCCGGACCTGGATTTGCCGCTAGCCATCGAACTCGGCGACGTCCAGGTCGGCAGCCTGCTGTTCAACGGCAGTGAAGAGCTCAAGGGGCTGCAACTGGCGGCGCACTGGACGGCCAACGGTTTGCAGATCGATTCTGTTCATTTGCAAAGGGATGACCTGAGCCTGAATCTTTCAGGCCTGCTGCAACCCAGCGGTAACTGGCCGCTCCAGGCCGAAGGCAAACTGACCCTGCCAGCCCCCGGCACCGGGCCTTGGACGCTGGCGCTGAAGGTCGACGGCGATCTGCTGAAAACCCTGAACCTGAAAGCCGACAGCAGCGGTTACCTCAACGGGCAATTGACCGGTGAACTGCAGCCGCTGGCGGAAAACCTGCCGGCCAAGGTGCGAATCACCGCCGACGGCTTCAAGCCTGGCGCTGATCTGCCGGACACCTTGCAACTCAACCAACTGGAACTCACCGGCGACGGCGACCTGAAAAACGGTTACCGGTTGCTTGGCAAAGCCACGTTGCCTGGCGAAAAAGGACCCGTCGCGTTGTTGCTGCAAGGCAAGGTCGACGCCAACGGCGCTCAGATCGCCGGGTTGGACCTCACGGCCAACGACAAGCAAAGCCTGAAACTCACCGGCAACCTCGACTGGAGCAAAGGCCTGAGCGCCGATGCCAAAATCGACTGGCTGGATTTCCCGTGGCACAGCCTTTATCCGCTGATCGACGAGCCAGAAGTGGCGTTGCGCAGCTTCAACGGTGAAGTCTCCTACACCGACGGTAAATACCTCGGCAGCTTCAAAGCCGCACTCGACGGCCCGGCCGGTGCGTTCAGCCTGACCAGCCCGTTCAGCGGCGACCTGACGAAAATCTACCTGCAACAAATTCAACTCGAAGCCGGGCAGGGCAAGGCCGAAGGGCACCTGAACCTGCAATTTGCCGATGGCATTGCCTGGGACACGGCGCTGGACCTGTCGGCGATCAACCCGGCGTACTGGGTCGCGGAGTTGCCGGGCACCCTGGCCGGACCGTTACGCAGTAAAGGCGAGATGAAGAATGAAAAACTCAGCCTGACCGCCGACCTCGATCTGAAAGGCAAACTGCGCGGCCAACCGGCAGTGATCCAGGCCAAAGCCGATGGCGGCGGCGAGCAATGGAACCTCAGCGCGCTGCAAATTCGCCTGGGCGACAACAGCATCAACGGCAAGGGCAACCTGCAACCGAAGCTTGCCGGCCAAATCGACATCAAGCTGCCGCGCCTGGCTCAGTTGTGGCCGCAACTGCGCGGTCAGCTCAATGGTCGCGTCGATGTCGCCGGGACGCTCAAGGCCCCGCAAGGCAAGCTCGGGCTGCAAGGCACGCAACTGGCCTTCGAAGACAATCGCCTGCAAAGCCTGAATCTGGACGCGACCCTCGACAGCGCGCAACGCGCGAAGATCGACCTCAAGGGCAGCGGCATCCAGGCCGGTGAGACGTCACTGGGCACGCTGACCGCCAGTGGCCAGGGCGATATCAAAAACCAGAAACTCACCCTCGACCTGCAAGGACCGAAGCTGAAGCTCGCGCTCGGCCTCGACGGCAATCTGGACCAAGGCAATTGGCGTGGGCGCCTGGCCAGCGGCGATATCCAGGCCGGAGGGCAGGACTGGAAACTGCAAGGTCCGGCGAAGTTGGAGCGGCTGGCGGACGGCAAAATCAATTTTGGCGCCCACTGCTGGGCGTCCGGCCCAGCCAGCCTGTGCGGTGAGGATCAGCGCCTGATGCCTGAGCCGAAGCTGCGTTATCACCTCAAACAGTTCCCGATCGACAGCCTGGCGCAGTGGTTGCCCAAGGATTTCGCCTGGAAGGGCCGGCTCAACGCCGACCTGCAACTGGACCTGCCGGCCAGCGGCCCGAACGGCCTGATCAGCGTCGATGCCAGCGGCGGCACGTTGCGCATCAAGGAGAAGGACCAGTGGCTGGACTTCCCGTACCAGACCCTGAAACTCAACAGCAAACTCACGCCCAAGCGCATCGACACTGATCTCAACTTCGTCGGCGGCAAGCTCGGTGAGCTGATGCTCCAGGCGCAGATCAATCCGTTACCGAAGGACAAACCGCTGACCGGCTCCTTCCGTTTGAATGGACTGGACCTGTCGGTCGCGCGGCCGTTTGTGCCGATGGTCGAGAAACTGACCGGGCGCTTGAATGGCAGCGGCACGCTCGCAGGCACGCTGCTGGCGCCGCAGGTCAACGGCAATCTGTTGCTCAGCGACGGCGAGATTTCCGGGCCTGAACTGCCGATGGACCTTGAAGCGCTGCAACTTCAAGCCGTGATCGCTGGCGAAACCGTGCAATTGAACGGCGGCTGGAAAAGCGGCAAGACCGGGCAGGGCACCTTGAGCGGCAACATCGCTTGGGGTCAGGCGTTGGTGGTTGATCTGGCGCTCAAAGGCATGCAATTGCCCGTCACCGTCGAGCCGTACGCCAAGCTGGAAGTGGCGCCGGACCTGAAGATTTCGGTGAAGGACGACAAACTGGCGATCACCGGCAAAGTGCTGGTGCCGAAAGGCGAGATCACCGTGCGCGAGTTGCCGCCATCGACGGTCAAGGTGTCCGATGACACGGTGATCGTCGGCCAGCAGACTGAAGAGGGCAAACCACCGATGGCCATGGCGATGGACATCGATGTGGTGGTCGGACAGGACAAACTCAGCTTCGCCGGGTTTGGCCTGACCGCCAACCTGCAAGGTCATGTGCACATCGGCGACAACATGGACACCCGCGGCGAGCTCTGGCTCAACGATGGGCGATACCGTGCCTACGGTCAGCGATTGACCGTGCGCCGGGCGCGTTTGCTGTTTGCCGGCCCGATCGACCAGCCGTATCTGGACATCGAAGCAATCCGCCAGACCGACGACGTGATCGCCGGCATTCGCCTGAGCGGCAGCGCCGAGCAGCCGACCACACAGATCTTTTCCGAGCCGGCGATGAGCCAGGAGCAGGCGTTGTCCTATCTGGTGCTGGGACGTCCGTTGAGCAGCAGCGGTGAGGACAACAACATGCTCGCCCAAGCGGCCCTTGGGTTGGGCTTGATGGGCAGTTCGGGGGTGACCAGCGGCTTGGCCAAGAACCTGGGGATTCAGGACTTCCAGCTCGACACCCAGGGCAGCGGCAACGCCACCAGCGTGGTGGCCAGCGGCAATATCTCCGAGAAGCTCAGCCTGCGTTATGGCGTTGGCGTGTTCGAGCCGGCCAACACCATCGCCTTGCGTTACAAACTGAGCAAGAAGGTCTACCTCGAAGCGGCGGGCGGTGTGGCCAGTTCGCTGGACATCTTCTACAAGCGGGATTTCTAAACTCCCGCGCGGTCCCCTGTGGCGAGGGGGTTTACCCCCGTTGGGCCGCGCAGCGGCCCCAAAACCTGCAACTTCATTCCTTCTGAAACCCTGCGAATCTAAAAGCGACGACTGCTGCGCAGCCGAACGGGGCGGTGCGGCGTTCCGATAAACCCCCTCGCCACAGGGGATTTGTGAAACGCCATTTATCGCTCAAATACAAAGCAACCTAACTATTACGTTGACATTCGCTGCCTAGGCAGTAACATCTCGACATACATTCTCTGCCTAGGCAGCTAATTGGTGGACAGATGAAACATTTCACCCCAGACGCATTCCACACTTGCCATCTCGGCCTCCTGCTCGGGCGCGCTGCGCTGCTCAAGGACCGGATCATCGACACGCATATGGAACCCCACGGCATCACCGCCGCGCAGTTCAAAGTGCTGATCATCATGGCCCAGTTCGGCGTCGATACGCCGGCCGAGCTGTGCCGTCACCTGTCGCTGGATAGCGGATCGATGACCCGCATGCTCGATCGTCTGGAACAGAAAGGCTTCCTCGCCCGCCAACGCTCCGAAGCGGATCGCCGTCAGGTTCAGTTGGTGCTGACCGAACAAGGCCAGCAGTTGACTGACCGCCTGCCGGAGATCGGCGCCGACGCCATGAATGAACTGGCCGGCGCGATCACCCCCGAGGAGTTGCAGACCCTCGAACAGATCCTGAAGAAAATTCTGGTGGCAGCCGGTGACTCGATCACCCTGCTGCGGGTAGGTGACAAATGAGCAGTAAAACCTTGCGTGCCGGCCTGAGCCTGGTGCTGGCGGCCATGACCCTGGCCGGTTGTGCCAGCTACAGCGGCCTGACCACCGAAGGCAAAAGCCTGGAGGCGAAAAACCTCAAGGCCGGGCAATCCCTCAGCGGCGTGACCCTGTCGCCCGCGGCCTGGCCGAAAAGCGACTGGTGGAAAAGCCTCGGCGACCCACAGCTCGATGGCCTGATCCGCGAAGCCCTGCACGACAGCCCCGACATGCAAATCGCCGACGCCCGCGCTCACCAGGCCAACGCCGCCGCTTATGCAGCGGATGCCGCACGCATGCCGACCCTCGATGCCAGCGCTGGCGTCAGCCGTTCGCGTCTGGCCCGGGATCAGGACCCGAGCGGGCAGGGCGGGACTTACTCCACCGTTCGTAACCTTGGCGCCAGTTTCAATTACAACTTCGACCTCTGGGGCGGTCAGCGTGATGCCTGGGAAGCCGCACTGGGCCAGGCCCGTGCTGCCGAAGTCGATCAACAGGCCGCTCAGTTGACCTTGTCCGCCGACGTCGCTCGCGCCTACAGCGATCTGGGTCAGGCACACATCGTCTATGACCTGGCCAGTGAAGACCTCAAGCGCACCAGGCAAATGCTCGACCTGAGCCAGCGTCGCCTGAGCTCGGGGATCGACAGTCAGTACCAGTTCCAGCAAACCGAAAGTCTGGAAGCTACCTCCGAAGCCAGCCTGATCGACGCCGAAAAACGCCTGCAAAGCGCGAAAATCGCCTTGGGCGTCTTGCTCGGTAAAGGCCCGGATCGCGGCAATGAAATCGCCCGGCCGAAGATCCTTCAGGCCAGCGCTGTAGCGTTGCCATCGGTGCTGCCGGCCGAGTTACTCGGTCGGCGTCCAGATCTGGTGGCCGCCCGTTGGCGGGTCGAGGCGGCGAGCAAGAACATCGACGCCGGCAAAACCCGGTTTTACCCCAACCTCAACCTGAGCGCCGCAGCCGGGGCCGAGTCGTTGCTGGGCGATGCGATGTTCGGTTCGGCCAGTCGTTTCTTCAACATTGCGCCGACCATTTCTGTGCCGATTTTCGACGGCGGCCGCCTGCGCGCCGACCTCGATTCCCGCGACGCCGATTACGACCTCGCGGTGGCGCAGTACAACAAAAGCCTGGTGAAAGCCCTGGGTGATGTCAGCGACACCCTCAACCAGTTGCGCGATATCGGCCGGCAGATCGGTGCACAGCAGCACGCCACCGACATTGCCCAGGATTCTTACAACACCGTGGTCCAGCGGTACGGTTCCGGCATCGGGAATTACCTGGACGTGCTCAGCATCGAGCAGCAATTGCTCCAGGCCCAGCGTCAGCTGGCCAACCTGAATGCCGAGCAGATCGACCTGTCGATTCAACTGATGCAGGCGCTGGGCGGAGGCTTCCAAGGCGAGACCCTGACCGCAGCCAACGCAACCCCAGCCACGCAGCACAACTAATTCAAGGTATTCGTCATGGCCACTGCCGATAAAGCCCAATCCCCTGACAACACTCAAGACACCAGCAATTCACGCAAACGCAAAGTCATGCTGGTAGTGCTCGCGATCGTGGTGATCCTCGCCGGTGTCGGCGTCTGGGGGTATCACGAATTCTACGGGCGCTGGAACGAAAGCACCGACGACGCCTATGTGAACGGCAACGTGGTGGAAATCACTCCGTTGGTCACTGGTACCGTGGTCAGCATTGGCGCCGACGATGGCGACCTGGTTCACGAAGGCCAAGTGCTGATCAACTTCGACCCGAACGACGCCGAAGTCGGTCTGCAAAGTGCCCAGGCCAATCTGGCTCGCACCGTGCGTCAGGTTCGCGGTTTGTACAGCAACGTCGACGGCATGAAAGCCCAGGTCAACGCCCAACAGGCTGAAGTGCAAAAGGCTCAGGACAACTTCAATCGCCGGAAAAACCTCGCCGCTGGCGGCGCGATTTCCCAGGAAGAACTGTCCCACGCTCGCGACGACCTGACCTCGGCGCAAAACGCCTTGGCCAACGCCAAACAGCAACTGAAAACCACCAGCGCGCTGGTCGATGACACCGTGGTGTCGTCGCACCCGGACGTGATGTCCGCTGCCGCGCAATTGCGTCAGGCTTACTTGAACAACTCCCGCAGCACCTTGATCGCACCGGTCACCGGTTATGTCGCCAAGCGTTCCGTGCAACTGGGCCAACGCGTCCAGCCGGGCACGGCGCTGATGGCGGTCATTCCGCTGGATCAGCTGTGGATCGACGCCAACTTCAAGGAAACCCAACTGCGTGACATGCGCATCGGTCAGCCGGTAGACATTGAAGCCGACCTCTATGGCAGCGACGTGAAGTTCAGCGGCACCATCGACAGCCTCGGCGCTGGCACCGGCAGCGCGTTTGCCCTGCTGCCGGCGCAGAACGCCACTGGCAACTGGATCAAGATCGTCCAGCGGGTGCCGGTGCGGATTCACATCAACGCCGAAGAACTGGCCAAGCACCCATTGCGGGTCGGCCTGTCGACCCAGGTCGATGTGAACCTGCGTGACCAAAGCGGCCCGGTGCTGGCACAACAGCCGCCGCAAAAGGCCTCGTTCAGCACCAATGTGTATGACCGTCAGTTGGCCGAGGCCGACGCGATGATCACTCAGTTGATCCACGACAACAGCGCTGCGGTCAGCAAAACCGTTCAACGCTGATTCGCCAATCCCTCAGCGGCGCCCATTGAAAGGCGCCGCGCCAGCCGAGTTCCAAAGGATTCGCGATGAGCAATAACGCCTCTTTTACGCCGCCCAGCCTGTTGCTCAGCACCATCGGCCTGTCGCTGGCGACCTTCATGCAGGTGCTCGACACCACCATCGCCAACGTGGCGCTGCCGACGATTTCCGGCAACCTGGGCGTGAGTTCGGAGCAGGGCACTTGGGTGATTACCTCGTTCGCCGTGAGCAACGCCATCGCGCTGCCGCTGACCGGTTGGCTCAGCCGGCGCTTTGGCGAGGTGAAGCTGTTTCTCTGGGCGACGATTCTGTTCGTGCTGGCTTCGTTTCTGTGCGGTATCTCGACCTCGATGCCGGAGCTGATTGGCTTTCGGGTGCTTCAAGGTCTGGTGGCAGGCCCGTTGTACCCGATGACTCAAACGCTGCTGATTGCCGTCTATCCGCCCGCCAGGCGCGGCATGGCCCTGGCGTTGCTGGCGATGGTCACGGTGGTGGCGCCGATTGCCGGTCCCATCCTCGGCGGCTGGATTACCGACAGCTATAGCTGGCCGTGGATCTTCTTTATCAACGTGCCGATCGGTGTTTTCGCGGTGATGGTGGTGCGCCAGCAACTCAAGGCGCGGCCGGTGGAAACCAGCTATCAGCCGATGGATTACGTCGGTTTGATCACGCTGATCATTGGCGTCGGCGCCTTGCAGGTGATTCTCGACAAGGGCAATGATCTGGACTGGTTCGAGTCGAACTTCATCCTCATCGGCGCGGCCATTTCAGTGGTAGCGCTGGCGGTGTTCGTGATCTGGGAAATGACCGACAAACACCCGGTGGTCAATCTGCGGCTGTTCGCTTACCGCAACTTCCGCATCGGCACGATTGTGCTGGTGTTGGGGTACGCCGGGTTCTTCGGGATCAACCTGATCCTGCCGCAATGGCTGCAAACCCAGATGGGTTACACGGCGACCTGGGCGGGGCTGGCGGTGGCGCCGATCGGGATTCTGCCAGTGCTGATGTCGCCGTTTGTCGGCAAATACGCACATAAATTCGACCTGCGGCTGCTGGCAGGTCTGGCGTTCCTGGCAATTGGCCTGAGCTGCTTCATGCGTGCCGGGTTTACCAACGAAGTGGACTTCCAGCACATCGCCCTGGTGCAGTTGTTCATGGGGATTGGCGTGGCGCTGTTTTTCATGCCGACCTTGAGCATTCTGATGTCGGACCTGCCACCGAGCCAGATCGCCGACGGCGCGGGCCTGGCGACGTTCCTGCGCACGTTGGGCGGTAGCTTTGCGGCCTCGCTGACGACCTGGATCTGGATCCGCCGGGCAGATCAGCACCACGCCTATATGAGCGAAAGCATCAGCACCTATGAGCCGGCTACCCGTGAGGCGCTGAACAGCCTGGGCGGGGCGAGCAATCCGGCGTATGCGCAACTGGATCATGTGCTGACCAGTCAGGCGTACATGCTCTCCACCGTGGATTACTTCACATTGCTGGGGTGGGCATTCATGGGCTTGATTGTGCTGGTATGGCTGGCGAAACCGCCGTTTGCCGCTAAAGCCGGCCCTGCCGCCAGCGGTCACTGATCAGAAATGCGATCAATGTGGGAGCGGGCTTGCTCGCGAATGCGGAGTGTCATTCAGCATTGATGTGTCTGATACACCGCTTTCGCGAGCAAGCCCGCTCCCACAGGGGTTTTGTGTTCTGCATTAGATGGCGGGTGCTGCAAGCTGTGGCGGCGGGGTGAAGTCGAACGGGGCAAGCGCAAACCCGCTTTCATCTACCTGCAACGCCCACCCCTGACGATCCCAATCCCCCAACACAATCCGCTTGGCCGCCTGCTCGCCAATCTGCAACTTGTGAATGGCCGGACGATGGGTATGCCCATGGATCAAGGTCTTCACGCCATAGGCCTGCATGATCCGCGGCACTTCTTCCGGCGTGACATCAACAATGTCATTGGCCTTCATCCGCGTTTGCGCGCGGCTTTCACTGCGCAGCTTGCGCGCCAGTTTATGGCGAGTCCGCAAAGGCAAGTGCCGCAGGATGAACAGGGTGATCGGATTACGCAGATAGCGACGCAGCTTCATATAGGCTTCGTCGCGGGTGCAGAGGCTGTCGCCGTGCATCAACAGCACCGGCTCGCCGTAAAACTGCACGACACTCGGGTCTTTCAGCAATGTGCAGCCGGCCTGTTTGCAGAAGGCCTGGCCGAGCATGAAGTCGCGATTGCCGTGCATCAGAAAAATGGCCGTGCCGCTGTCGCTGAGTTCGCGCAGGGCCTGGCAGATGGAACGCTGAAAGGGCGTCATGGCATCGTCGCCAATCCACGCCTCGAAAAAGTCGCCCAGGATGTACAACGCACTCGCCGAGCGGGCGCGTCCGGCGAGCAAATCCAGAAACGCCCGGCTGATGTCCGGGCGCTCCTCTTCCAGATGCAAGTCTGAAATCAGCAGTATCACTCAATGATCTCGGCTTTCTCGATGATCACGTCTTCTGCTGGTACGTCCTGGTGGCCGGACTTCATGGTGGTGGAAACACCTTTGATCTTGTCGACCACGTCGGTGCCTGCAACGACTTTGGCGAATACCGCGTAGCCCCAGCCCTGAGTGGTCTTGGCGCTGTGGTTCAGGAAGCTGTTGTCAGCCACGTTGATGAAGAACTGGGCGGAAGCCGAATGCGGCTCCATGGTGCGGGCCATGGCGACGGTGTACTTCTCGTTCGGCAGGCCGTTGTCGGCTTCGTTCTGGATGCTTGGGCGCTTGTCTTTCTTTTCTTTCATGCCTGGCTCGAAACCGCCGCCCTGGATCATGAAGTTACCGATGACGCGGTGGAAAACAGTGTTTTCGTAGTGACCGGCTTTGACGTACTCGATGAAGTTGGCCACGGTGATCGGGGCTTTTTCAGCGTTCAGTTCCAGGACGATGTCGCCATGGTTGGTTGTCAGTTTGACTTGGGTCATGATCGGTACTCTTTCAATGAATTCGTGGGTTTCGGGGCTTTGCAGCCCTCAACCGGTCCGGCCAATTTTGGCCAAGGTGCGCAGTTTAGCGTGCCGGGCGCGAATTTCGAGGCTGTTTTTCATTTGCATCCGATTAAATGCAGCCGTTTTCGGGCCTGCTCTGTCAGCGACTTGACGGCATCGGCTATGATAAGCCCCTTTGTTTTAACCGCCGCTTTGATTTGGCCAACTGGCCGCGCACTTGTACGTTCAAGGATCCTATGAGCAAGCCCACTGTCGACCCTACCTCGAATTCCAAGACCGGCCCTGCCGTGCCGGTCAATTTCCTGCGCCCGATCATCCAGGCGGACCTGGACTCGGGTAAGCACACGCAGATCGTCACCCGTTTCCCGCCTGAGCCCAACGGCTACCTGCACATCGGTCACGCCAAGTCGATTTGCGTGAACTTCGGCCTGGCCCAGGAATTTGGCGGCGTCACGCACCTGCGTTTCGACGACACCAACCCGGCCAAGGAAGACCAGGAATACATCGACGCGATCGAAAGCGACGTCAAATGGCTGGGCTTCGAATGGTCCGGTGAAGTGCGCTATGCCTCGCAGTATTTCGACCAGTTGCACGATTGGGCCGTCGAGCTGATCAAGGCCGGCAAAGCCTACGTCGATGACCTGAGCCCTGAACAGGCCAAGGAATACCGTGGCAGCCTGACCGAGCCGGGCAAGAACAGCCCGTTCCGCGATCGTTCCGTGGAAGAGAACCTGGACTGGTTCGCCCGCATGAAGGCCGGTGAATTCAAGGACGGCGCACGCGTGTTGCGGGCCAAGATCGACATGGCCTCGCCGAACATGAACCTGCGCGACCCGATCATGTATCGCATCCGTCACGCTCACCACCACCAGACCGGTGACAAGTGGTGCATCTACCCGAACTACGACTTCACCCACGGTCAGTCGGACGCCATCGAAGGCATCACCCACTCGATCTGCACCCTGGAGTTCGAAAGCCATCGTCCGCTGTACGAGTGGTTTCTCGAGAACCTGCCCGTGCCGGCGCAACCGCGTCAGTACGAATTCAGCCGTCTGAACCTGAACTACACGATCACCAGCAAGCGCAAGCTCAAGCAACTGGTAGATGAAAAGCACGTTCATGGCTGGGACGATCCGCGCATGTCCACGCTGTCCGGCTTCCGCCGCCGTGGCTACACGCCGAAATCGATCCGCAACTTCTGCGAAATGATCGGCACCAACCGCTCCGACGGCGTGGTCGACTTCGGCATGCTCGAATTCAGCATCCGTGACGACCTCGACCACAGCGCCCCGCGCGCCATGTGCGTGCTGCGTCCGCTGAAAGTCGTGATCACCAACTACCCGGAAGGTCAGGTCGAAAACCTCGAATTGGCGTGCCACCCGAAAGAAGACATGGGCGTGCGCGTTCTGCCGTTCGCCCGTGAGATCTACATCGACCGTGAAGACTTCATGGAAGAGCCGCCAAAAGGCTACAAACGCCTGGAACCTGCTGGCGAAGTGCGTCTGCGCGGCAGCTACGTGATTCGCGCCGACGAAGCGATCAAGGACGCCGATGGCAACATCGTCGAACTGCGTTGCTCGTACGACCCGGAAACCCTGGGCAAGAACCCTGAAGGCCGCAAGGTCAAAGGCGTGGTGCACTGGGTGCCGGCCGCGGCCAGCGTCGAGTGCGAAGTACGTCTGTACGATCGCCTGTTCCGCTCGGCCAACCCTGAGAAGGCCGAAGACAGCGCCAGTTTCCTGGACAACATCAACCCTGACTCGCTGCAAGTCCTCACCGGTTGTCGTGCCGAGCCTTCGCTTGGCAATGCACAGCCGGAAGACCGTTTCCAGTTCGAGCGCGAAGGTTACTTCTGCGCGGATATCAAGGACTCGAAACCCGGTCATCCGGTGTTCAACCGTACCGTGACCTTGCGTGATTCGTGGGGCCAGTGATTCAAGGAAACTAAAGTGCTTACGATCTACAACACGCTCACCAAGAGCAAAGAAGTCTTCAAGCCGCTGGATGGCAACAATGTGCGCATGTACGTCTGCGGGATGACCGTGTACGACTACTGCCACATTGGCCATGGCCGCAGCATGGTCGCGTTCGACCTGGTGACCCGCTGGTTGCGGTTCAGCGGTTACAACCTGACTTATGTGCGCAATATCACCGACATTGAAGACAAGATCATCAATCGGGCCAAGGAGAACGGCGAGCCGTTCGACGTGCTGACCGAGCGCATGATCACCGCGATGCACGAGGACGAGGCGCGCCTCAATATCCTCAAGCCGGACATGGAACCGCGGGCCACCGATCACATCGATGGCATGCAGACCATGATCCAGACCTTGATCGACAAGGGCTACGCCTACGCCCCGGGCAATGGCGACGTGTACTACCGCGTCGCCAAGTTCATGGGCTACGGCAAGCTGTCGCGCAAGAAAATCGAAGACCTGCGCATCGGTGCGCGGATCGAAGTCGACGAGTCCAAGCAGGACCCGCTGGACTTCGTGCTGTGGAAAGGCGCCAAGCCGGGCGAACCGAGCTGGCCTTCGCCTTGGGGCGACGGTCGGCCGGGCTGGCACATCGAGTGCTCGGTGATGTCCACCTGCTGCCTCGGCGAGACCTTCGACATTCATGGCGGCGGCAGCGACCTCGAGTTCCCGCACCACGAAAACGAAATCGCCCAGAGTGAAGCGGCCACCGGCAAGACCTACGCCAACGCGTGGATGCATTGCGGCATGATTCGCATCAATGGCGAGAAGATGTCCAAGTCCTTGAACAACTTCTTCACCATTCGCGACGTGCTGGAAAAGTACCACCCGGAAGTCGTGCGTTACCTGCTGGTGTCGAGCCACTACCGCAGCGCAATCAACTATTCGGAAGACAACCTCAAGGACGCCAAAGGCGCACTCGAGCGTTTCTACCATGCGTTGAAAGGCCTGCCGAGCGTGGCACCTGCTGGCGGCGAAGCTTTTGTCGAGCGTTTCACTCAGGTGATGAACGACGACTTCGGCACGCCGGAAGCCTGCGCGGTGCTGTTCGAGATGGTTCGCGAGATCAACCGTCTGCGCGAGAGCGATCTCGATGCGGCGGCGGGTCTGGCGGCGCGCTTGAAGGAATTGGCCAGCGTGCTGGGTGTGTTGCAGCTCGAAGCTGATGACTTCCTGCAGGCCGGTGCCGAAGGGCGGGTTGATGCGGCTGAGGTTGATGCGCTGATTGCCGCGCGTCTGGCGGCTCGTGCCGGTAAAGACTGGGCCGAATCCGACCGTATCCGCGACCAGCTCACCGCCATGGGCGTGGTGCTGGAAGACGGGAAGGGTGGGACGACCTGGCGTCTGGCTGACTGATTGCTGAAATTGCTATAAAACAAAACCCGCCTTGTGCGGGTTTTTGTTTATGGTTTGTCCGCGAGTGCAGCGGCATCCTGAGATTCCCCCCCTCACCCTACCCTCTCCCCCAGGAGAGGGGACTGATTGGGGGATGTTCGGCATATTTTGCGACCTGAAAGTCTTGTAGTGAATCCATAATCGACTCGGTTTTTCAGGTCGATGTATGACGCCAGGCACCTCGGTCGGCTCCCTCTCCCCCTGGGAGAGGGCTGGGGTGAGGGTAGTCTGGCTCACTCAATCTCCAAGTTGTCGCAACCGTTTATAAAGGGTATTTCGGCTAACCCCGAGCCTGCGGGCCAAATGGGAGATATTCCCCCCGGCCGCCTGCAACTGCCGATTCAAATCCTCGGCATCATTCAAATCCACCGCCAACGGCTCCGGTAAATCCACCGGCTCCATCTCCAGATCAACAAAAAAATCATCCGGCAAATGCTCCGGCCGCACCGGCTGCTCCTCGGCCATGGCCAGGGCTACCTGCATCACGCTGCTGACCTGTCTTAGATTCCCCGGCCACGGATGACGGCTGAACAACTCCAGCACCTCTCTGCTCAGTCCGGCCCACTGGCTCGGTTCGCGGTGCTGTTCCCACAGACGTTTGAACAAGGCCTCTTTATCACTGCGTTCTCTTAACGGCGGCAGTTCCAGGGTCAAACCACCAATCCGGTAATACAAATCCTCACGAAACCGCCCCAACTGCACCTGTTCGCGCAATGAGCGGTTGGTCGCGGAAATAATCCGTATATCCACAGGGAACAACTCGCTGCTGCCCACCGGTTGCACGCAACGCTCCTGCAACACTCGCAGCAGTCGAGCCTGAGTCGGCAACGGCATATCGCCGATTTCATCGAGGAACAGGGTGCCTTTGTCGGCCTTGCGGATCAGCCCGATGCTGCCTTTCTGGTTGGCACCGGTGAACGCGCCTTTCTCGTAGCCAAACAGCTCAGACTCCACCAGTTCGGCGGGGATCGCTGCACAGTTGACGGCAATGAAGGGCTTTTTGCTCCGGGAACTGGCTTGATGCAGGGCTTTGACGAAGACTTCCTTGCCGACCCCGGTTTCGCCGTGGATCAACAACGGAATGTCTTTTTCCAGCAAGCGCTCGGCCTGGCGCACGGCTTTTTCCACGCGGCTGTCACCGAAATGCAGGGTATTGAGGCTGATCGCTTCGGACGCTGCCACCACCGGCTCGGCAAAGACGCGCGGCTGAATGGGCACTTGTTTCGGCCGTTTTAACAGGCATTGAAAACGGTTGCGCCCCGAGGTTTGCAAGGCGAAGGGCAGGCCATCCGGTTGGTTCAGCAACTCCAGCAGTGAGACTTTGAACAGGCTTTCGACGCTGCCCCGCGACAGGCTGATGCCCAGCAGATTGTCGGCCCGGCGGTTGGCGGACAGCACCTGACCGGTTTCATCAAAGATCAGCAGCCCGGCCCATTGGCTGTCGAGGTTGTTCAGTCCGGTGTTGAAAGTCAGCTGGAAATGCTGGCCATGGAACAGGTTGAGGATCAGCCGGTTTTCCACGGTCTGACTCATCATCTTGACCATGCCAAGCGTGTGGGACGGCGGCAGGTAACTGTCGCTGGACACATCCAGCACCGCGATGACCTTGCGTTCGGCATCGAAAATCGGTGCGGCAGAACCGGTCATGAATCGATTGGCCTTGAGGAAATGTTCATCGTGTTCGATGTGCACCGCCTGCTCGCAGGCCAGCGCGGTGCCGATCGCGTTGGTGCCGCTGCAGCGTTCCATCCAGCTGGCGCCGGCGCTGAAACCGCGGGTCAGGTTCGGCTCGATAAAACGCTGGGTGCCCCAGGACGTCAGCACCTGGCCCTGATTGTCGGCGAGCATGATCAGGCAGTTGGAGTTGCTGAGGATGTTCTCGTAATACGGCAAGACTTCCTGGTGAGTGGTTTGCACCAGTGAGTGCTGGCTCTCCAGCAAGTGCGCAATGCCCTCGGCCGGCAACTGATCGAACGCCGGGGTGCTCTGATGATTGAGGCCGAACGCGCGGCAACGGGACCAGGAGTCCTGGATGATGGCGTCGTGGGAGAGCGGCAAGGCGGGTGCGGCCATGGCAGTCGATCTCTGAGCATTATTATTTTTGTTATGAGTAACGCGATCCTGTAGCAGCTGGCGAAGCCTGCGTTCGGCGACGCAGTCGTCGTAAAACCTGTATACGCGGTCTTCCTGATACACCGCGACACCTGATATCACGACGACTGCGTCGCCGAACGCAGGCTTCGCCAGCTGCTACAAGGGCGTGCGCGATTCAGAATTTCCCGCAGTAAAAACATCCGTAGAGTGTTGTTCACTATTGTTCATTGTCAACCACCGGATTGTTCAATTGTTCAGTCGCGGTTGTTCATTTCTGTTCAGCAACGAACGCTGTTTTTCTTTCACTTGAAGGATTCTCAAGCCGGATCAACGGCTTGCATTTTCTGGCACGAATGTCGCTCTGTAGCTCCGGTCGCTTGACTCCAATAATAAAAAGGCCGAGCCATGTCATTAACCCTGGAGCACGTCAGCCGCACCGTCGAGGGCCAGACCTGGATCGACGATGCGTGCCTTAGTTTCGAAGCCGGATCCTTCAACGTTTTGCTCGGGCGCACGCTGTCCGGCAAAACCAGTCTCATGCGCTTGATGGCCGGTCTGGACAAGCCCGACAGCGGCCGCATCCTGATGAACGGCGTCGACGTCACCCAACGCCCGGTGCGTTTGCGCAACGTGTCGATGGTCTATCAGCAATTCATCAATTACCCGACCATGACGGTGTTCGAGAACATCGCCTCGCCCTTGCGCCAGGGCGGTGTGTCCAATGAGCTGATCCAGAGCAAAGTGCTGGAAACCGCGAAGATGCTGCGCATCGAGAAATTCCTCCAGCGCCATCCGCTTGAACTCTCCGGCGGTCAGCAACAACGCACGGCGATGGCCCGGGCGCTGGTCAAGGATGCCGAGCTGATCTTGTTCGACGAGCCGCTGGTGAACCTCGACTACAAACTGCGCGAAGAACTGCGTCAGGAAATGCGCGAGCTGTTCAAGGCTCACCACACCATCGCCATCTACGCCACCACCGAACCCAACGAAGCCCTGGCGCTGGGCGGCACCACCACCATTCTTCACGAAGGCCGGGTGATCCAGAGCGGCAAGTCTTCCGAGGTGTATCACCAGCCGCAAACCGTGCTGGCGGCAGAGCTGTTCTCCGAGCCGCCGATCAACCTGATGCCGGGGCGTATCGCCGGCAACGAAGTCAGCTTCGCCAATTTCGTGCACTTCCCGCTCAACGTCGATCTGCGGCCGGTAGGCGAGGGCGAGTTTCGTTTCGGCGTGCGACCGAGCCACATCTCATTGGTGCCGAGCAACGACGATGATCTGGAACTGGCGGTAACCGTCGAGGTGGCCGAGATCAGCGGGTCGGAAACGTTTCTGCACGTGCGAAACGAACATTTCCTGCTGGTGCTGCACTTGCCCGGCGTCCACGAATACGACGTCGATGCGCCGATTCGTATCTATATCCCGACCCATAAACTGTTTGTCTTCGACACACAGGGGCGGCTGGTCCAGGCGCCCGGTCGCCGTATCGCGAGGGTTGCCTGATGGCCGAAATCCGTTTGCAGCACCTCGCCCACAGTTACACCCGCACGCCGGTCGGCCCCGAGGATTATGCGATCCGCGAGATGGACCACGTCTGGGAGCAGGGCGGTGCCTATGCCTTGCTCGGGCCTTCGGGCTGCGGCAAGTCGACCTTGCTCAACATCATTTCCGGATTGCTCAGTCCGTCCCAGGGCCAGGTGCTGTTCGACAGCAACGTGGTCAACGACCTGACTCCGGAGAAGCGCAACATCGCTCAGGTTTTCCAGTTTCCGGTGGTCTACGACACCATGACAGTGTTCGACAACCTGGCCTTCCCGTTGCGTAATCAGGGCATGGCCGAGGCGAAAATTCACAGCAAGGTGCAGGAAATCGCCGAAGTTCTCGACCTTCAGGCGTTGTTGTACAAGAAGGCGCGCAACCTCACCGCCGATGAAAAGCAGAAAGTCTCCATGGGCCGTGGGCTGGTGCGCGATGACGTGTCAGCGATCCTGTTCGATGAACCGCTGACCGTGATCGACCCGCACCTGAAGTGGAAGCTGCGGCGCAAGCTCAAGCAGATCCACGAGCAGTTCAACATCACCATGGTCTACGTCACCCACGATCAGCTCGAAGCCTCGACCTTTGCCGACAAGATTGCGGTGATGTACGGCGGGCAGATTGTGCAATTCGGCACGCCGCGAGAACTGTTCGAGCGGCCGAGCCACACCTTTGTCGGCTATTTCATCGGCAGTCCGGGGATGAACCTGATCGAGGTGCAGCCGCAACCGGGTGGCGTCGGGTTCGCCTCGACTCATCTGCCGCTTTCCGAGGCTCAACAGAAACGCATCGCCGAGTCCGAGTGGAAAACCCTGAAGGTAGGCATCCGTCCGGAGTTCGTGCATGTGTGGGACGAACCTTTTGATGAGGCGATGCAGGCACAGGTCGTACACGTCGAAGACCTTGGCACCTACAAGATCATGACCCTGAACCTCGACGGTGCCCCTTTGAAAGTGCGCCTGGCCGAAGACAAGCCAGTGCCCGAGGGAACCGCCTACATCAGCTTTCCGGCGCAATGGTTGATGGTGTATGCCGACGAATACCTCTTGGAGACGCAGCCATGAACAAGGTGCAGAACAACAAGGCCTGGTGGCTGGTGTTGCCGGTGTTTTTGCTGGTTGCGTTCAGTGCGGTGATCCCGATGATGACGGTGGTCAACTACTCGGTGCAGGACATCTTCGACCAGTCCAGCCGCTACTTCGTTGGCGCCGACTGGTACAAGCAAGTGCTGCTCGATCCGCGCCTGCATGACTCGTTGCTGCGCCAGTTCATCTACTCCGGCTGTGTGCTGCTGATCGAAATCCCGCTGGGCATCGCCATCGCCCTGACCATGCCGATCAAGGGCCGTTGGTCGTCGCTGGTGCTGATCATCCTGGCGATTCCATTGCTGATTCCGTGGAACGTGGTGGGGACGATCTGGCAGATCTTCGGTCGGGCAGACATTGGTCTGCTGGGCGCCAGCCTCAAGGCCATGGGCCTGAACTACAACTACGCGGCCAACACCATGGACGCCTGGGTCACGGTGTTGGTGATGGACGTCTGGCACTGGACGTCGTTGGTGGCGCTGTTGTGTTTCTCGGGGCTGCGGGCGATTCCGGACGTGTACTACCAGGCGGCGCGGATTGATCGGGCCTCGGCCTGGGCGGTTTTCCGACACATCCAGTTGCCCAAGCTCAAGAGCGTATTGCTGATCGCGGTGATGCTGCGGTTCATGGACAGTTTCATGATCTACACCGAGCCGTTTGTGCTGACCGGTGGCGGTCCGGGGAATGCCACGACCTTTCTGAGTCAGACCCTGACGCAAATGGCGATCGGGCAGTTCGACCTCGGCCCGGCGGCGGCTTTCTCGCTGGTGTACTTCCTGATCATCCTGTTGGTGTCCTGGCTGTTCTACACCGCCATGACTCACTCTGACGCCAACCGCTGAGGTCTGCCATGAGCAAGAGAAAGCTGATTCCGTTGCTGATTTATATCCTGTTCCTGCTGGTGCCGATCTACTGGTTGCTGAACATGTCCTTCAAGAGCAACACCGAAATCCTCAGCGGCCTGACGTTGTTTCCGCAGGATTTCACCTTCGCCAATTACAAGGTGATCTTCACCGATCCGGCCTGGTACACCGGTTACCTCAACTCGCTGTACTACGTGAGCCTGAACACGGTGATCTCGCTGAGCGTGGCATTGCCGGCGGCGTATGCGTTCTCGCGCTATCGGTTCCTCGGTGACAAGCACCTGTTCTTCTGGCTCCTGACCAACCGCATGGCACCACCGGCAGTGTTTTTGCTGCCGTTCTTCCAGCTGTATTCCTCGATCGGTTTGTTCGATACGCACATCGCCGTCGCGTTGGCTCATTGCCTGTTTAACGTGCCGCTGGCGGTGTGGATCCTTGAGGGCTTCATGTCCGGCGTTCCGAAGGAGATCGACGAAACGGCCTACATCGACGGCTACAGTTTCCCCAAGTTCTTCGTGAAGATTTTCGTTCCGCTGATTGGCTCCGGGATCGGTGTGACGGCGTTTTTCTGCTTCATGTTTTCCTGGGTCGAGCTGCTGCTGGCGCGAACGCTGACGTCGGTCAACGCCAAACCGATTGCGGCGGTGATGACGCGCACAGTCTCGGCGTCCGGTATCGACTGGGGCGTGCTGGCGGCGGCGGGGGTGTTGACTATCCTGCCAGGCATGCTGGTGATCTGGTTTGTTCGCAACCACGTGGCCAAGGGCTTTGCCCTGGGCCGGGTCTGAGGAGCTGATGATGGAATGGATGAGTTGGACCGGCCCTACGGCGGCGTTCTTCAGCGTCATTGCCTTGATCCTGGTGGGCATGACGACCTGGGAACTGCGTTCGCCGAGCATTCTTCGGCGTGGTTTGTTGCCGATTGCCACCACCCGTGGCGATCGGTTGTTTATCGGTCTTCTCGGCAGCGCCTACCTGCATTTGCTGGTAATCGGCGTCACCGACTGGAGCATCTGGGTGGCGTTCGCGTTGTCCCTGGTGTGGCTGTTGGCTGTGATGCGTTGGGGCTAGTCGAATCGCTCGGCAAAGTTGCTCCGAAACCCTAAAAGGAGGTCTCTATGTTCGACAAAAACAATAAGCTGCGACATAGCGTTTCATTGGCAGCCATGCTGGCACTCAGCGGGTTGAGCGCTGCAGCCTGGGCCGATGCCTATGAAGACGCCGCCAAGAAATGGATTGGCAGCGAATTCAAACCGTCCACCCTGACCGAAGCCCAGCAGCTCGAAGAGCTGAAGTGGTTCATCAAGGCGTCCGAGCCGTTTCGCGGGATGAGCATCAAGGTGGTCTCGGAAACCATCGCGACCCACGAATATGAATCCAAAGTGCTGGCCAAAGCCTTTACCGAGATCACCGGGATCAAGCTGACCCACGACTTGCTGCAAGAAGGCGACGTGGTGGAAAAGCTGCAGACCCAGATGCAGTCGGACAAGAACATCTATGACGGCTGGGTCAATGACTCGGACCTGATCGGCACGCACTTTCGCTACGGCAAAACCGAATCGATCACCGACCTGATGGCGAACGAAGGCAAGGCCTACACCTCGCCGACCCTGGACATCAAAGACTTCATCGGCATCTCGTTCACCACCGCGCCGGACGGCAAGATCTATCAACTGCCCGACCAGCAGTTCGCCAACCTCTACTGGTTCCGCGCTGACTGGTTCGAGCGGGCGGATCTGAAAGCAAAATTCAAAGAAAAATACGGTTATGAACTGGGCGTGCCGGTGAACTGGTCGGCCTATGAAGACATCGCCAAATTCTTCAGTGAAGACATCAAGGAAATCGACGGCAAGCGCGTCTACGGTCACATGGACTACGGCAAGAAAGATCCGTCCCTGGGCTGGCGCTTCACCGATGCCTGGTTCTCCATGGCGGGTGCTGGCGACAAAGGCATTCCCAACGGCTTGCCGGTGGACGAGTGGGGCATCCGCGTCGAGGACTGCCATCCGGTCGGCTCCAGCGTGACCCGCGGCGGCGACACCAACGGCCCGGCGGCGGTCTATGCAACGACCAAATACGTCGACTGGCTGAAGAAATATGCGCCACCGGAAGCGGCGGGCATGACCTTCTCCGAATCCGGTCCGGTGCCGTCCCAGGGCAACATCGCGCAGCAGATCTTCTGGTACACCGCGTTTACCGCCGACATGACCAAACCGGGCTTGCCGGTGATGAACGCCGACGGCACGCCGAAATGGCGCATGGCACCGTCGCCGAAAGGTCCGTATTGGGAAGAGGGCATGAAACTCGGTTATCAGGACGCCGGTTCCTGGACCTTCCTCAAATCCACGCCTGAGAAGCAAAAACTCGCGGCCTGGTTGTACGCGCAGTTCGTGACCTCGAAAACCATATCCCTGAAGAAAACCATCGTTGGCCTGACGCCGATCCGCGAGTCGGACATCAACTCGCAAGCCATGACCGACCTGGCACCGAAACTCGGCGGTCTGGTCGAGTTCTATCGCAGCCCGGCCCGTGTGCAATGGACCCCGACCGGGACCAACGTGCCGGACTATCCGCGTTTGGCGCAATTGTGGTGGAGCCACATCGCCGAAGCGGCCAGCGGCGAGAAAACCCCGCAACAGGCGCTGGATGGTTTGGCCAAGGATCAGGACGCGATCATGACCCGTCTGGAACGCTCGAAGGCGCAAGCCACCTGCGCACCGAAAATGAACCCCGAGCGCGACGCGCAGTACTGGTTGGACCAACCGGGGGCGCCGAAGCCTAAACTGGCGAATGAGAAGCCTAAAGGTGAAACCGTGAGCTATGCCGAACTGCTGAAATCGTGGGAGGCGGCTCGTAAATAAGCGTCTGTAATGTGAAACGCAAACGGCACCGAAAGGTGCCGTTTTTGTTTGTGCCTGTTCCGCCGCCATCGTCGGATCGCCGCCCGGAGCAGGCTCGCTCCCACATTGAACTGCATTCTTTCTGACAAAACGTGGTCCCCTGTGGGAGCGAGCCTGCTCGCGATGGCGTCATTGAAAACGCAGCGGGCACTTCAGGTCAGCGCCGCCAGTTGTTGAACCGTCTCCGGAAAGCGCTCAACCAGCCGGATCAATGTTGTCGCCTGAGCATTAGGTTTCGCCCGTCCTTGTTCCCAGTTCTCCAGCGTCCGGGTATTCGTACGTAAATACATCGCGAATACCGAACGGGAAAGGTTGAGCTGTTGGCGTATGGCTACCACTTCCTCGGCAGTGATTGGTAGCAGTTTTGGCAGTTTTACCTTGTGGCTCCGCAGCGTGACCTTACCTTGGCGCTCGTCGGCCAAGGCTTCGAGGCCCTCCATCAGTTCGGAAAAAATGTCACGTTTCATAGTGGGTTCTCGTATTGATTTCTCTATCCAGCGTTTGTCTGAAAAGTTTTTTCTGGGCAGGCGTCAGGTCGTCTTGCTCGTTTTTGCTGTACACCGTGAACAGCCAGAATTGATCGAAACCTGACCACCAGTAATAAATCACCCGTAATCCGCTGCGCTTGCCTTTGCCTCGTCGCTGGTCGGAGAAGCGGACTTTGCGCAAACCGCCCGTACCTTCCAGGAGATCGCCCGCTTCCGGGTTTTTGAGCAGCTCCAGTTGAAAGCTGCGAAACAGTTCGTCGTCCAGGTAGTCATTTCTGTGCTTTTGAAATGCGGGTAATTCGATAAAAAGAGCGTCCATGTTCTGTACGTCACCTGCGTATATTTCTATCACAAGAATCGAATAGGTCAAGGCTTCTGTTCCTGCCAAATTCGGTCAAGTCATTACGTTAAAGTCGAAGGCAGGATCGGGATGTAGGACGCGGCTTATTCACCCGCGAGGCGATTCTGGATATCGGGGAGGAGGAAGAAGCGAGCCAGCCTTAAGACCCGAAACTTGCGCTTGCTCGCCCTGGGCTTCATTCCGATGGCCCTGGCAACCGGCACAGGTGCGGAAGTGCAGCTTCCGCTGGCAACGGTGGTGATTGGCGGGATTCTGTCTTCGACCATTCTGACGCTGCTGATATTGCCTGCGTTGTATCAGTTGGCGCACCGACACGACGAAGACGCAGCTTCAACTAAGTAGATGATCTCCCTGTGGGAGCGAGCTTGCTCGCGATAGCGATCTGTCAGTCGGCGATGATGCTGACTGATCCACCGCCATCGCGAGCAAGCTCGCTCCCACAGGTTTTGTGTCTTGTATCAGAGCTGCGGCCACATAACGGATATGTAATCTCCACGCCACCGTCACGAAAGGTTCGGATTGTTACCTTGATCCCGTCAGTTAATTAAACGAGGAATCAAACATGAAACTTGCACAACTGAGTGCGTTTGCGGTGGCGTTGGTGATGTCTTCCATGGCATTGGCCGAAGGCGGTGGCGACCGAGCTTTCGAAAGAATGATGACCGCCAATGACCGCTCCGTAGAGCTGTTCGTAGCCAAGGAACAGGCCCGCGACCCAGTCGTCGTCAATGAAAAGAAGGACGACAACACCAAAGACTTGTAAGCGTGTCGCACTTGAACAAGCCCGTCGTCGAGTCCCGATGCCGGGCTTTTTTATGAAGGTATTGAGCATGAAACTTATCAAGTTGATGACGTTCGCCGGTGTGATGGCGATGTCCCTGAATGTGCTGGCTGAAGGGGGTGGCGACCGGACGTTCGAGAGAGCGCTCAGTGCCAACACCAAAGCCATGGAGCAATACGCGGCCAGCCAGGGCAAACCGGCGCCGGTGGTCAAGGATTATGAATACGGGATGAAGCTGGACGTGGTGAAAGTGGTGAGTGTTGTGCGTCCGCAAGTTGCCTGCGCTGTAGTTCCCACCGCAATGACCTACGAAGACTCGAAGGGCCAACTCAACACCATCAAATACACCGTGGCAGGCGATTGCCTCAATCGCGGCGGCTGACATTGGATCCCCCTTCGGCAACGCCTACAGATTCTCAATCTACGGGCATAAAAAAGGCGCCCCGAAGGACGCCAAAAGATTCACCTCCTACCAAAGGAGCAAGGAGCTTCTAAAGGTGAATTTGCATCAACCGTAAAGTCAGAGAATCGCCAGTGGATACTCGATAATCACCCGTACCTCATCCAGATCCGACTCAAATGCCGTGGCTCGGGTTGTGGCCTGGCGCAGGCGCAACGACATGTCCTTCAGCGAGCCACTCTGCACCACGTATTTGACTTCGATGTCGCGCTCCCAGCGCTTCTGATCGGTCAGCGGATTGCCGTCGGCATCGCGGCGCATGTACACGGCGTTGGCACTGGAATAGTCGGCGTCGGTGCCGCGGGCGTAACGGGTCATGAACGACAAACCCGGCACGCCATAGCTACTCATGTCGAGGTCGTAACGCACCATCCACGAACGTTCCTTGGGCGAGTTGAAGTCGCTGTACTGGATGGAGTTGTCGAGGAAGATCGAGTCGGACTGGCGCAGGTAGTCGAAGTCGTCGTTGCCGTTGTTGCGCTGGTGCGATAACGCAACGGAGTGGGCGCCGAGTTTCACCCCGACCCGGCCGCTCCAGATGTTGTTGTCGAACTTGCCGAGCAGTTGTTTGCCTTCGTCGACCGCCTTGTAATAGTTCAGGTCACCGAACAGCGACAGGTCATCCGACAGTGGGTAAGTCCACGCGGTGCCGGCGTAGTACTGATTCCAGGCATCCTTGAGGCGACTGGTATACAGGCTGAAACTGAGGTTTTTGTTCAGCGTGTAGTCGCCACCGAAATAGCCGACCCACGGCGAGTTGACCGGGCCTGCGTAGAAGGTCGCGAAGTTCTCGCGCATGTCGCTGGACACCGGTTGGCTCATCGCATGCAGGCGACCGCCCTGTACCGACAGACCTTCGATACTGGTGTTGGTGGCCGTGACACCCCGAAAGCTTTCCGGCAACAGTCGGGAGTCACCCGCCGCAACCACCGGGTTGGCAGGGAACACATCGCCGACCTTCACCACCGTATCGAAGGCGCGCACTTTGGCGGCGCCACCGACCTTGGTGTATTCGTCCCGTGCTTGGCCATTACTGTCGACTGGCAGCACATCAAACGAACTACGGCCACCGTTGCGCCCGTCACCGGTATCAAGCTTCAAACCGATCATCGCAAACGCATCGACACCGACCCCGACGGTGCCCTGTGTAAACCCTGATTCGAACTTGCTGATGACCGCATGGGCCCAGGCCTCGGAATAACCATTGCCGGTGGGGCTGGACTGGCCGTCACGGTTCTCACGATTGAAGTAGAAGTTGCGGTTGAGCACCGTCAGGCTGCTGCCCTCGATAAACCCCTCGGCTTTATCTTCCGCCGACACCATGGACGGCCCGGAGCCGACAACCACAGCTAAAGCGGCTATCGACATTTTTGTATTGTTAACCATCAATCACTCCTTGGGTTCGGCAGAACGGGAACGTGCTTCGGCGTGGGTTTTATTGTTCGGCGGGCAAGGGCCCGCCGGCATGGTCGCCGGGTGACATCGTTGCAAGCTGCGGATAACGCCAAGGTGATGGGGGAATTACAATTTCGTCATGTGCGTGCAGTGATTGGCCTTGCAGGTAACTTCCTAAAAGAGAGGAGGGCGCTGAAAAGCAAAAGATCGCAGCCTTCGGCGGCGCCCAAAGGCGCGTAGGAGCTGCCGAAGGCTGCGATCTTTTGATCTTGAAATCCCAGATGCAAAAACGGCACCCGAAGGTGCCGTTCTGTTTTCTACCAAGTACCGCTAAACAATCAACCAGCCAACCCCGCCTGCTGAACCAGAATCAGCAACGGCTGCGGATACAGACCAAGGAAGAACGCCAGTGCAGCTATCGCCAGCAGCATCACGCCGCCTGCACGTTGTTCCCAGTGCAGTTGCGCATCGTGGCGACGCAGGTTCGGTTCGATCAGGAACAGGGTGACCATCACACGCAGGTAGTAGAAGACGCCGATGGCGCTGCCCAGTACCAGGGAACCGACCAGCCACCATTGGTGCGACTCGACGCCGGTAGCGATGATGTAGAACTTGCCGATGAAGCCCGCGGTCAGCGGGATACCGGCCAGGGACAGCATCATCACGGTCAGCACGGCGGTCAGGTACGGACGGCGCCAGAACAGGCCGCGGTATTCGTACAGGGCATCCGCATCACGGCCGTTGTACGGCGAGGACATCAGCGTGATCACGCCGAACGCGCCGAGGCTGGTGATCACGTAGGTGACCAGGTACACGCCGATGGCTTCCACGGCCAGACCCTTGCTCGCCACCAGGGCGATCAGCAGATAACCGAAGTGAGCGATGGACGAGTAACCCAGCAGACGCTTGAGGTTGCTCTGGGTCAGTGCCAGCAGGTTGCCGAACAGGATCGACGCGATGGCGATGATGGTCAGCACGTCGCTCAGCACGCCGCTGCTCGCCGCCGGCGAGATCTGGAACAGACGCACCATCACCGCGAACACAGCGACTTTGGAAGCGGTTGCCAGGAACGCTGCAACCGGCGCCGGAGCACCTTCGTAAACGTCCGGGGTCCAGAGGTGGAACGGTACCAGCGACAGCTTGAACGCCAGACCGATCAGCATCATGCCCAGGCCCAGTTGCGCCAGCGAGCTTGGCAGACCAGTAGCCGCCAGGGCCTGGCCGATACCGACGAAGCTCAGGGAGCCGGAGTCGGCGTACAGCAGGGCCATACCGAACAACAGGAACGCGGAACCGGCGGCAGACAGCACCATGTACTTGATACCGGCTTCCAGCGAACGCTTGTTGAAGAAGGCATAAGCCACCAGACCGTAGACCGGTACCGAGAGCAGTTCCAGACCGACGAACAAGCCGGCCAGGTGCTGCGCGCTGACCAGCACCAGGCCACCGGCGGCGGCCATCAGGATCAGCAGGTAAAGTTCTTCACGGTTGCCCGGGTAACCCGAACCGCCATCGCCGAGGTAGGCGTGGGCGAGGGTCACACAAGCGAGGGTGGCGACCAGGATCAGCGCCATGTACAAGCAAGCGAAGCTATCGATTTGCAGCAGTGGGGTCACGGCCAATGGCGCGACTTTCAAGGCTGGCAGGATCGACAGCAACGCCAGGTTCAGACCCGCCACGGAAATCAGGAAGGTCTGCGAGTGGTTGCGGCGCCAGGCGATCGCCAGCATCACCACGATGATCGTGGCGCTGGTGATCAACAACGGCGCAAGCGCGATAAAGTGTTGAGTCGTGAATTCCATAGCGCTCTTACCGGGCCGAAGCGAGTTGAGTGAAGGCGGTACCGAGCCACTGCTGCACGCCATGCATCGTCGCGGCAGAGGTGTCGAGGAACGGCTGCGGGTACACGCCGATGTAAATCAGCAGTGCCGCCAGACCGACCACCATGACCAGTTCGCGACCGTCCATGCCATGCAGCACCGCGTCCGATTTGGACGCGCCGAAGTAGGCACGGTGGATCATGATCAGCGAGTAGACCGAACCGAACACCAGACCGGACGTCGCGATGATAGTGATCCATGGGGCGGCAGGGAACGTGCCGATCAGGATCAGAAATTCGCCGACGAAGTTACCGGTCGCCGGCAAGCCCAGGGAGGCCGCCGCGAAGAACAGGCTGACGCCTGGCAGGTAGGCGATTTTCGACCACAGGCCACCCATTTCACGCATGTCGCGAGTGTGAGTGCGCTCGTAGAGCTGGCCACACAGGATAAAGAGTGCCGCGGCCGACAGGCCGTGCGCGAGCATCTGCATCACCGCGCCCTGCAGCGCCAGTTGGCTGCCGGAGTAGATGCCGATCAGCACGAAGCCCATGTGCGAAACGCTGGAGTACGCGACCAGACGCTTGATGTCAGTTTGCGCGAACGCCAGGAACGCACCGTAGAAGATCCCGATCAGACCGAGGGTCATGGCGAACGGCGCGAACTCGGCCGAGGCATTCGGGAACAGCGGCAGGGCGAAACGCAGCAGACCGTAAGCAGCCGTTTTCAACAAGATACCGGCCAGGTCGACCGAACCCGCTGTTGGCGCCTGGGCGTGAGCGTCAGGCAACCAGGAGTGGAACGGCACCACTGGCAGCTTCACCGCGAAGGCGATGAAGAAGCCGAGCATCAGGATGTACTCGGTGGTCAGCGACATCTTGGTTTTCAACAGGTCGGCGTAGTTGAAGGTAATCACGCCGGTGTCGTTGAAGTTGACCAGTACCAGACCCAGGATCGCCACCAACATGATCAGGCCGGACGCCTGAGTGAAGATGAAGAACTTGGTCGCCGCGTAGATCCGGGTTTTCTTGCCATCCGAAGAACTGTGACCCCAGAGCGCGATGAGGAAGTACATCGGCACCAGCATCATTTCCCAGAAGAAGAAGAACATGAACAGGTCGAGGGCGAGGAACACGCCGACGACACCGCCCAGGATCCACATCAGGTTCAGGTGGAAGAAGCCAACATGACGTTGAATCTCTTTCCACGAACACAGTACCGAGAGAACACCCAGCAGACCGGTCAGCATGATCATCAGCAGCGACAGGCCGTCGAGGGCCAGGTGCACGCTGATGCCGAAACGCTGGATCCAGACATGCTTGAACTCAAGCACCCAGGTCGGGTCGGCGCCAGGCGCCGGGGCAAGTGAATAGTCACCGTTGGCCCACAGCCAGAGGCCGAGGGAGAGCAACAGGGACATGGTGATCAGCGCAATCCAGCGGGGGAGGGTAGCGCCGAAGCGCTCACCCATCCAGCACAGCAGGCCGCCGATGAAGGGGATCAGGATTAGCCAAGGCAGAATCATGACGGGCTCAATTCCTTTCGCAAGTTCGCAAGGTTCATATTCAGACCGCTACCAGCACGATGGCGCCGATGACCAGCACGGAGCCGGCTGCCATCGATGCCGCGTACCAACGCAGTTGACCGGTTTCGGTACGGCTCAGGGCGGTGTGACCGCCTTTGGCCATAC
This sequence comes from Pseudomonas sp. GL-B-26, assembly GCF_019947405.1. Lineage (NCBI taxonomy): Bacteria > Pseudomonadati > Pseudomonadota > Gammaproteobacteria > Pseudomonadales > Pseudomonadaceae > Pseudomonas > Pseudomonas sp. GL-B-26. Next base: position 37,253 of record NZ_JAGYGJ010000038.1, read on the forward strand.
GCGGGATCAGACCGATGGTCTGGTCGAGCGGGTCTCTGCGCAGTACGTGGCTGATCGCAAGGTATGGCTTGACGAACAGTTTGTCGTAGATCCAGTCGAAGCCCCAGGCAGCGAACCACCAGGCCGAAAGGAAGCGGCCGATGCCGCTGTTGGCGATTGCAGTGACGAAACGACGCTTGCCGAGGAACAGCAGCGCGGCCAGCAGGATACCGGACAGGGCGATGGCGCCCGACGCGATTTCCAGACTGTGCTTGGCTTCGCCGCCGGCATGGCCGACGCTTTCCGGCAGTACGCCGTGCAGCGGTGGAACGATCATCGCGCCAATGGCGGTAGACAATACGATCAGCACCGACAGTGGCAGCCAGTGAGCGATGCCGTGACCGGCGTGCGCTTCGGTTTTCACTTCACCGTGGAACGCGATGAAGATCAGGCGGAAGGTGTACAGCGAAGTCATGAACGCACCGACCAGACCTGCGTACAGCAGACCGTGGTTGCCGCTGGCGAACGCTTCCCAGAGGATTTCGTCCTTGGAGTAGAAGCCTGCGGTCACCAGTGGCAGGGCTGCCAGAGCGGCACCACCGACGATGAAGCTGGCGTAGGCCAGCGGCAGTTTCTTCCACAGGCCGCCCATCTTGAAGATGTTCTGCTCGTGGTGGCAGGCAACGATCACCGAACCGGATGCAAGGAACAGCAGCGCCTTGAAGAAGGCGTGGGTCATCAGGTGGAAGATCGCGCCATCCCACGCACCAACGCCCAGGGCCAGGAACATGTAGCCGATCTGGCTCATGGTCGAGTAGGCAAGGATACGTTTGATGTCGGTCTGAACCAGTGCGGCAAAACCGGCGAGTACCAGGGTCACACCGCCGACGACGCCAACCAGGTGCAGGATATCCGGCGCCAGGGAAAACAGGCCGTGGGTACGGGCGATCAGGTAGACACCGGCGGTCACCATGGTTGCGGCGTGGATCAGTGCCGAAACCGGAGTAGGACCGGCCATCGCGTCCGCCAGCCAGGTTTGCAGCGGCAGTTGCGCGGATTTACCGACAGCGCCGCCCAGCAGCATCAGGGTCGCCATGACCATCCAGAAGTCGCCAGCCTGGAATTTTTGTGGCGCCAGCACCAGCAGTTCCTGGATGTTCAGCGTGCCCAGTTGCGCGAACAGGATGAACAGGCCGATGGCCATGAACACGTCGCCGATACGGGTGACGATGAAGGCTTTGAGTGCCGCGTTACCGTTGTTGCGGTTGCTGTAGTAGAAACCGATCAACAGGTACGAGCACAGGCCCACGCCTTCCCAACCGAAGTACAGGAACAACAGGTTATCGCCCAGGACCAGGAACAGCATGCTGGCGATAAACAGGTTGGTGTAGGCGAAGAAGCGCGAGTAACCGGCTTCACCGCGCATGTACCAGGACGCGAACAGGTGGATCAGGAAGCCGACGCCGACCACCACACCGAGCATGGTCAGGGACAGACCATCCAGGTACAGCGCGAAGTTAGGCGTAAAGCCTTCCACCGCCATCCACTGCCACAACACCATGGTGTAGTGACCACCTTCAGGTGGCGCGACGTTGAATTGCCAGATCACATAAGCCGTGACGATGGCAGACAAGCCGATGGAACCGACGCCAATCAGCGCCGACAGGTTTTCCGAGAAGCGACCGCGTGAAAACGCCAGCAGCAGGAAACCTATGAGAGGGAATACGAAAGTCAGATAGAGAAGATTCATCCGCGCATCTCGCTGGCAGCGTCGATATCGAGAGTGTGGAAGCGGCGATACAGCTGCAACAGAATCGCCAGGCCAATACTGGCCTCGGCGGCTGCCAGGCTGATCACCAGGATGAACATGATCTGTCCATCCGGCTGCGCCCAGCGGCTACCGGCAACGATGAACGCCAATGCGGAGGCATTCATCATGACCTCCAGGCTCATCAGCACGAAGAGAATGTTGCGGCGGACCATCAGGCCGACCAGACCGAGGCAGAACAGGATGCCGGCGACGGCAAGACCATGCTCCATAGGGATAGCAGGCATCGTCATTGCTCCTTGGCTTCGTTGCGGCCCAAGTGGAACGCCGTGACGGCTGCGGCGAGCAGCAACATCGAGGCGAGTTCGACCACCAGCAGATAAGGACCGAACAGGCTGATGCCCACGGCCTTGGCGTCTACGGTGGTGTGGCCGACGGCCTGACCGCTGGAGTGGCTGAACAGCACGTACAGCAGTTCAACCAGCAGCAGGGCGCCGAGCGCGACCGGGCCGAGCCAGATGCCGGGTTTGAGCCAGACGCGCTCCTGCTGAACCGAGGCAGGCCCCAGGTTCAGCATCATCACCACGAACACGAACAGCACCATGATGGCGCCAGCGTAGGCGATCACTTCCAGCACACCGGCAAACGGTGCGCCGAGGGCGAAAAACGTCATCGCCACGGCAATCAGCGAAATGATCAGGTAGAGCAGGGCGTGCACGGGGTTGGTGTTGGTGATCACGCGAAGCGTGGACACAACAGCGATACCCGATGCGAAATAGAAAGCGAATTCCATCTTTCTTCCTTAAGGCAGCAAGCTCTTCACGTTGATCGGCTGGGCTTCATTCTGCGCGGCGCCTTTCGGCTTACCGGCAATCGCCATACCTGCAACACGATAGAAGTTGTAATCAGGGTTTTTGCCGGGGCCGGAGATCAACAGATCTTCTTTCTCGTACACCAGGTCCTGACGTTTGAACTCGGCCATCTCGAAATCCGGTGTCAGCTGGATCGCGGTAGTCGGGCAGGCTTCCTCGCAGAGGCCGCAGAAAATGCAGCGCGAGAAGTTGATACGGAAAAACTCCGGGTACCAGCGACCGTCATCGGTTTCAGCTTTCTGCAGCGAGATGCAACCGACCGGGCACGCCACGGCGCACAGGTTGCAGGCTACGCAACGCTCTTCGCCGTCGGGGTCGCGGGTCAGCACGATACGGCCACGGAAGCGCGGCGGCAGGTACACCGCCTCTTCCGGGTATTGCAGCGTGTCGCGCTTGCGGAAGGCGTGGCCAAAAATCATCACCAGGCTGCGAAGCTGGGTGAAGAAGCCATGCACGATGTCAAATATGTACTTCATGATTCTCTATCCTCACTGAGCCGCGACGGCGGGCGTGTTGAGCAACACGATCGCAGCGGTCACCAGCATGTTGACGAGGGTCAGCGGCAGGCAGAACTTCCAGCTGAAATCCATCACTTGGTCATACCGTGGGCGCGGAATCGAGGCGCGCAGCAGGATGAAGAACATGATGAAGAACGCGGTTTTCAGTGCGAACCAGATGAACGGGATCTGCGGCAGAATGCCGAACGGACCGTGCCAGCCACCGAAGAACAAGGTTACCAGCAGCGCCGAAATCAACACGATGCCGATGTACTCGCCGACGAAGAACATGCCCCATTTCATGCCGGCGTATTCAATGTGGTAACCGTCGGCCAGTTCCTGCTCCGCTTCCGGCTGGTCGAACGGGTGACGGTGAGTCACGGCGACGCCGGCAATGAAGAAGGTCAGGAAACCGAAGATCTGCGGGATCACGAACCACAGGTTCTGCGCCTGGTATTCAACGATGTCGCGCATGTTGAACGAGCCAACCTGGATCACGATGCCCATCAGCGACAGGCCCATGAACACTTCGTACGACACGGTTTGTGCCGAGGCCCGCAAGCTGCCCAACAGGGCGAACTTGTTGTTACTCGACCAGCCAGCGAACAGCACCGCGTAGACCGACAGACCGGCCATGGCGAAGAAGAACAGGATGCCGATGTTGATGTCCGCCACACCCCAGGTCGGGGTGATCGGGATGATCGCGAAGGCAATCAGCAAGGCGCTCATGGCCACGACCGGCGCCAAGGTGAAGATCACTTTGTCGGCGAACGGCGGGGTCCAGTCTTCCTTGAAGAACATCTTGATCATGTCGGCCGCAATCTGGAACGCGCCGAACGGGCCGACGCGGTTCGGACCGTAACGGTCCTGCCAGAGGGCGAGCAAACGGCGCTCGACCCAGCTCAGCAACGCGCCGCACACCACGACGGCGAGCAGAATCACGATGGCCTTGAGGACCGCGATGATCACGTCAATCACTTCAGGCGTGAACCAGGTCATTGAGCTGCCTCCTGCAGACCGTCAACGGATTTGCCAAAGATCGCTGGCGGAATGCCGGCAATACCGGCCGGCAATGCGACCAGACCGGCACCCAGCTCTTCGTTGATGCGCAGCGGCAGACGCAGGGTCTGGCCAGCAACGCTCAAGCTCAGCAGGGCGCCGTCATTGACACCCAGACGGTCGGCTTCGGATTTGGCCAGCGACACGTAAGCGGCCGGGATGCGTTCCTGAACCGGCGCGGCTTTGGAAGAGTTCTCTTCGCTGCCGAACAGGTGGAAGAACGGCACAACCTGCCAGGTGCCTGGAGCCGGGTTGAACGCACGAGGAACACTGGCGAACCAGTTCAGCGAGTCACCGGTGCTTTCGATCAGGCGGGTGCCCGGGTCGCCAGCGCGGATGTGACCACCGACTTCGTCCTGGAACTTGTTCCAGGCTTGTGGCGAGTTCCAGCCCGGAGACCAGGCGAATGGCACTTGCTGACGCGGTTCGACCGAGCCCGAGTAACCTTCCATGGAGAACGAGAACGCGGTGTCGTTGTCCTGGGAAGTACGCGGTTCGTGCACGCTGATGTCGGCGCGCATGGCGGTCCGGCCGCTGTAACGCAGCGGTTCGCGAGCCAGTTTCAGGCCTTTGATGCGGAACGCGGCAGACGGTGCGGCGCTGACGATGCCGGCCAGTTGCGGAGTGCTGGCGGCACAGGCAGCGGTGACGTGGTCCAGTTGGGTCCAGTCGATCGGCTGGTTCAACAGGGTAGCGCGCAGGGCATGCAGCCAGCGCCAGCCTTCGTGAACCATGATGCTGGCGTCGAGGTAAGTCGGGTCGAAGACCTGGAAGAAGCGCTGGGCGCGGCCTTCCTGACTGACCAGCGTACCGTCGCCTTCAGCGAAGCTGGCGGCTGGCAGAACCAGGTGCGCGCGATCGCTGGTGGCGGTCTTCTGATGGTCCGCCACGATCAGCACTTTCGCGGCGTTCAGGGCTGCATCGACACGGGCTTTGTCGGTACGGGTGTACAGATCGTTTTCCAGCACGACGATGGCGTCGGCCTTGCCGTCGATCACCGCTTGCAGGGCTGCGTCGACCGATTCACCACCGAGCATGGCCAGGCCGAGGCTGTTGGCCTCAGGCACGATCAGGCTGATGGATCCGTTCTTCTCGCGCAGCTTCAGGGCTTTGGCGATGTTTGCCGCGGCTTCGATCAGCGCCTTGGAACCCAGCGAGGTACCGGCAATGATCAGCGGACGCTTGGCGGCGAGCAGGGCGTCGGCAATGCGCTTGGCCAGCTCAAGAGCTTCAGCGTCCAGACCTTCAACGGCAGGTGCGCTGGCGTCGAGGGCGTGAGCCACGGCGAAACCGATGCGGGCCAGGTCGTCTGGCGCAGCGTGAACGCATTCTTCAGCGATGTCGTCGAGCTTGGTTTCAGCCAGGCTGGCGATGAACAGCGGGTTCAGCGCGTTCTGACCGATGTTCTTCACGGCGGCGTCGAGCCAAGGCTGAACGCGCATCGCGTCGGCCATGTCTTCGGCTTTGCCTTTGACCGATTGACGCAGGGACAGGGCCATGCGCGCAGCGGTCTGGGTCAGGTCTTCGCCGAGGACGAAGATCGCATCGTGGTCTTCGATGTCGCGCATGTTCGGGATCGGCAGCGGGCTGTCTTTCAGCACCTGCATCACCAGACGAATGCGTTCCAGCTCAGCGGCTTCGATGCCGGAGTAGAAGTGCTCGGCGCCGACCAGTTCGCGCAACGCGTAGTTGCTTTCGAGGCTGGCGCGCGGCGAACCGATACCGACGATGTTGCGACCGCGCAGCAGGTCGGCAGCTTTATCCAGCGCTTCGTCGAGGGTCAGCTTGGCGCCGTTGGCCAGCAATGCCTGACGCGGGCGGTCCTTGCGGTTGACGTAGCCATAGCCGAAACGGCCACGGTCGCACAGGAAGTACTGGTTTACCGAACCGTTGAAACGGTTTTCGATACGACGCAGTTCACCGTAACGCTCGCCCGGGGAGATGTTGCAACCGCTGGAGCAGCCATGGCAGATGCTCGGCGAGAACTGCATGTCCCACTTGCGGTTGTAGCGCTCGGAGTGAGTCTTGTCGGTGAACACACCGGTCGGGCAGACCTCGGTGAGGTTGCCGGAGAACTCGCTTTCCAGGGTGCCGTCTTCAACGCGACCGAAGTACACGTTGTCGTGGGCGCCGAACACACCGAGGTCGGTGCCGCCGGCGTAGTCCTTATAGAAGCGCACGCAACGGTAGCAAGCGATGCAGCGGTTCATTTCGTGGGAAATGAACGGGCCCAGTTGCTGGTTCTGGTGAGTACGCTTGGTGAAGCGATAACGGCGCTCGTTGTGGCCGGTCATCACCGTCATGTCTTGCAGGTGGCAGTGACCGCCTTCCTCACAGACCGGGCAGTCGTGAGGGTGGTTGGTCATCAGCCATTCAACGACGCTGGCGCGAAACACTTTCGCTTCTTCGTCGTCGATGGAGATCCAGCTGCCGTCGGTAGCTGGCGTCATGCACGACATGACGATCCGACCACGCTTGTCGTTTTCGTCGGTGTATTGCTTGACCGCGCACTGGCGGCAAGCGCCAACGCTGCCTAGGGCTGGGTGCCAGCAGAAATAAGGGATATCGAGGCCTAGCGACAGACATGCCTGTAACAGGTTGTCTGCCCCATCGACTTCGAGCTCTTTGCCGTCTACGTGGATAGTGGCCATGGTTCAAAGTTCTTCGTTGGCCCGGTGTCAGCGGGCGTGGCTAATGGAATCTTGTTATTCGCGTGAATCAACACAGCCGCTTGCGGCGTCATCACACGAAAAGCTGCGGGCACGGACCCTTCGCTTTTTTAAGCGTTTACGCGCCGACTACGATCGGCCTTGCCAGAGGCGGGACGACGGCGCTGGTAGGCGCGATGCCGGCTTCGAACTCATGGCGGAAGTATTTGATTGCGCTGCCCAACGGCTCCACGGCACCCGGTGCGTGAGCACAGAAGGTCTTGCCTGGGCCGAGGAAGCCGACCAGACCCAGCAGGGTCTCGATATCGCCGGCTTGTCCTTCACCGTTCTCGATCGCGCGCAGAAGCTTGACGCTCCACGGCAGACCGTCACGGCACGGGGTGCAGAAACCGCAGGATTCGCGGGAGAAGAACTCTTCCATGTTGCGCAGCAGGGAAACCATGTTGACGCTGTCGTCCACCGCCATGGCCAGGCCGGTACCCATACGGGTGCCCACTTTGGCGATGCCGCCGGCGTACATTTGTGCGTCCAGGTGTTCCGGCAACAGGAAACCGGTACCGGCGCCGCCTGGCTGCCAGCACTTGAGCTTGTAACCGTCGCGCATGCCGCCGGCGTAGTCTTCGAACAACTCGCGACCGGTGACGCCAAACGGCAGTTCCCACAGGCCCGGGTTCTTGACCTTGCCGGAGAAGCCCATGAGCTTGGTGCCCATGTCTTCACTGCCTTCGCGGGCCAACGATTTGTACCAGTCCACGCCGTCGGCAATGATCGCCGGCACGTTGCACAGGGTTTCAACGTTGTTCACGCAAGTCGGCTTGCCCCACACGCCAACGGCGGCAGGGAAGGGCGGCTTGGAGCGCGGGTTGGCGCGGCGGCCTTCGAGGGAGTTGATCAGTGCGGTTTCTTCACCGCAGATGTAACGCCCGGCGCCGGTGTGGACGAACAGCTCGAAATCGAAGCCGCTGCCCAGGATGTTTTTACCCAAAAGGCCCGCTGCCTTGGCTTCTTCCACGGCACGGTTCAGGTGCTTGGCGGCGGTGGTGTATTCGCCACGCAGGAAGATGTAGCCACGGTAGGTTTTCAGCGCGCGAGCACTGATCAGCATGCCTTCGATCAGCAGATGGGGCAGTTGCTCCATCAGCATGCGGTCTTTCCAGGTGTTCGGTTCCATTTCGTCCGCGTTGCACAGCAGGTAGCGGATGTTGATGGATTCGTCTTTGGGCATCAGGCCCCACTTAACACCCGTGGGGAAGCCTGCACCGCCGCGACCTTTAAGGCCCGAGTCTTTCACGGTCTGGACGATGTCGTCCTGAGCCATGTCGGCGAAAGCCTTGCGCGCAGCCGCGTAACCGTTCTTGGCCTGGTACTCGTCGAGCCATACGGCTTCGCCGTCGTCACGCAGACGCCAGGTCAGCGGGTGAGTCTCGGCCGAACGCTTGATGCGGTTGGCTGGACCGAAGGAAGTCAGGGTCATACGTAGCCCTCGAGCAATTTGGCAACGCCGGCAGGCTGCACATCACCGAAAGTGTCGTCGTCGATCATCAACGCCGGCGCCTTGTCGCAGTTGCCGAGGCAGCAGACCGGCAGCAGGGTGAAACGACCGTCGGCGGTGGTCTGACCCAGGCCGATGCCCAGATTGCTCTGGATTTCGCTGACGACCGATTCATGGCCGCCGATGTAGCAGACCATGCTGTCGCAGACGCGAATGATGTGACGGCCGACCGGCTGACGGAAGATCTGGCTATAGAACGTCGCCACCCCTTCAACGTCGCTGGCCGGGATGCCGAGGATTTCGCCGATGGCGTAGAGCGCGCCATCAGGCACCCAGCCACGTTCCTTCTGGACGATCTTCAGGGCTTCGATCGACGCCGCGCGCGGGTCTTCGTAGTGATGCAGCTCGTGCTCGATGGCCGAGCGCTCGGTTTCGCTCAGGGCGAAACGGTCTGTCTGGATAAGCGTGCTGTTCATGCTTAGCGGTCCACGTCGGCCATAACGAAATCGATACTACCCAGGTACGCGATCAAGTCCGCGACCATGCTGCCTTTGATCACCGAAGGGATCTGCTGCAGGTGCGGGAAGCTTGGAGTGCGAATCCGGGTGCGGTAGCTCATGGTGCCGCCGTCGCTCGTCAGGTAATAACTGTTGATGCCCTTGGTCGCTTCGATCATCTGGAAGGATTCGTTGGCCGGCATGACCGGGCCCCACGAAACTTGCAGGAAGTGCGTGATCAAGGTCTCGATGTGTTGCAGGGTGCGCTCTTTCGGCGGCGGCGTGGTCAGCGGGTGATCCGCCTTGTACGGGCCTTCCGGCATGTTGCGCATGCACTGCTCGATGATCTTCAGGCTCTGGCGCATTTCTTCGACACGCACGATGCAACGGTCGTAGGCATCGCCATTGGCCGCCAGCGGCACTTCGAATTCGAAGTTCTCGTAACCGGAGTACGGGCGAGCTTTACGCAGGTCGAAATCGCAACCGGTCGAACGCAGGCCGGAACCGGTGACGCCCCATTCCAGGGCTTCTTTGGTGTTGTAGGCGGCGACGCCGATGGTCCGGCCACGCAGGATGCTGTTGTCCAGTGCAGCTTTCTGGTACTCGTCCAGACGCTTTGGCATCCACTCGACGAAATCCTTGACCAGTTTTTCCCAGCCGCGCGGCAAGTCGTGAGCGACGCCACCGATGCGGTACCAGGCCGGGTGCAGACGGAAACCGGTGATGGCTTCGATCACCGTGTACGCCTTCTGACGATCGGTGAACGTGAAGAACACCGGGGTCATGGCGCCCACGTCCTGGATGTAAGTCCCCAGGAACAACAGGTGGCTGGTGATCCGGAAGAACTCGGCCATCATGATGCGGATGACGTCGACCTTCTCAGGTACCTTGATACCGGCCAGCTTCTCGACCGAGAGCACGTACGGCAGGTTGTTCATCACACCGCCGAGGTAGTCGATACGGTCGGTGTACGGAATGAAGCTGTGCCAGGACTGACGCTCGGCCATCTTCTCGGCACCACGGTGGTGGTAACCGACGTCCGGTACGCAGTCGACGATCTCTTCACCGTCCAGCTGCAGAATGATGCGGAACGCACCGTGCGCGGAAGGGTGGTTAGGACCGAGGTTGAGGAACATGTAGTCCTCGTTCGCACCGGAACGCTTCATGCCCCAGTCTTCAGGCTTGAAGCGCGCGGCTTCTTCCTCAAGCTGTTGCTTGGCCAGTGTCAGGCTGAACGGGTCGAACTCGGTGGCACGGGCCGGGAAGTCCTTGCGCAGCGGGTGACCTTCCCAGGTCGGCGGCATCATGATGCGGGTCAGGTGCGGGTGACCGGCAAAGTTGATGCCGTACATGTCCCACACTTCACGCTCGTACCAGTTGGCGTTCGGCCAGATGCCGGTCACGGTCGGCACGCTGAGGTCGCTCTCGGACAAGGCGACCTTGATCATTACGTCACTATTACGTTCGATCGACATCAAGTGATAGAACACAGTGAAGTCGGCGCCGTTAGGCAGCCCTTGACGCTTGGTGCGCAGACGCTCGTCCACGCCGTGCAGGTCATAGAGCATGACGTACGGCTTGGGCAGGTTGCGCAGGAAGGTCAGGACTTCGACGAGTTTGGCACGGGCAACCCAAAGCACCGGCATGCCGGTGCGGGTAGGCTGGGCGGTGAACGCCTCGGGGCCGAAACGGTTGTTCAGTTCGACGACCACATCCTGGTCGTCTGCCTTATAAGGCGGGATGTACAGAGCACTGCCTGTAGTCATGGTTATTTATCGCTTTCGGTCAACGTAAAGAATGAAGCCAGGTTCTCGTTCTATAAAAGAAGCAGGTCTGGATCAGACTTCGTCGGGGCTGCGCAGGTTGGTGACTGCGATTCGCTGTTCGCGGCGCTGTTCCTTTTGCGAAGGCATCTCGGCGCGGTACACGCCTTGATCGCCGACGACCCAGGAAAGTGGGCGACGCTCCTGTCCAATCGACTCTTGCAAAAGCATCAAGCCTTGCAGAAAAGCTTCAGGGCGGGGCGGGCAGCCAGGCACGTAGACGTCCACGGGCAGGAACTTGTCCACCCCTTGAACGACTGAGTAGATGTCGTACATGCCACCGGAGTTGGCGCACGAACCCATGGAGATAACCCATTTAGGTTCGAGCATTTGCTCGTAGAGACGCTGAATGATCGGCGCCATCTTGATGAAGCAGGTACCGGCGATAACCATGAAATCCGCCTGACGCGGCGATGCCCGGATAACCTCGGCGCCAAAGCGCGCGATGTCGTGGGGCGCCGTGAAGGCGGTGGTCATTTCCACGTAGCAGCACGAAAGACCGAAGTTATACGGCCACAGGGAGTTCTTGCGCCCCCAGTTGATCGTGCCGTTAAGCACGTCTTCGAGCTTGCCCATGAAAATGTTTTTGTGGACTTGATCTTCTAACGGATCGGAAACGGTTTCCCGTTCGCCAATCGGATACTGCTCGTTAGGAGCATCGGGGTCGATCCTGGTGAGATTGTATTGCATTGCCAAAGCCTCATTGTTTCAGCTTCGCTTGCCGCTTAAGACGAGCTGCCGGAGCCCAGTCAAGGGCGCCCACTCGAAATAGGTAGACAAGGCCTGCCAACAGAATTGCTATGAAAACGAGAGCTTCGACGAATCCGGTCCAGCCGCTTTCGCGGACGGACACAGACCAGGCAAAGAGAAAAAGGGCTTCGATATCGAAGATCACGAAGAGCATCGCGACCAGATAGAATTTTGCAGAGAGCCGCAGACGGGCGCCACCTGTAGGTAGCATGCCGGACTCGAACGGTTCGTTTTTGCTGCGGCCCCAGGCTTTTGACCCGAGGAGGCTGGAGACGCCGAGCATGAAGGCACAAAGGCCGACGACGCCCAGAAGGAAAATGGCAAAGCCCCAGTTGTGGGCCATGAGTCCTGTCGCTTCGGGCATGCTGGTAATCCTTAACAGAGAGCAAAGGTCTCTGAGCTTGAAAAGAAACAAAGCAGTGACGATATGTCGCAGCAATCAATCCCGCTGATTTTATGGCACAACACCGTGCAAGTAAAATTCCTATAGCGAAATTATTTATAGGATTAAGGACATAGCGCACCTCCAAAACCCCGCAGCCCATGCGGCTCGGGCATTAGCCGGGATTTCATCAATATTGTTTTGTTGGGAATGTAACGAACATAGTTATGGCTAAATGATAATCAATATTGTTTGTGGCGGTTTTTAAACTGTTTAATGGGATAAGAACCGGAAAGTTGTCTTATATGCGCGTTACTGCAAGAAATTGGCGGGGTCGTTTTACCTTCTTTTCCTGATCGAGAAACTGCTCTGGATCAATGATTTTGAGCGCGTTGTGTGAGAGCGATCGTGTGAAATCGCAGGCAAAAAAAACGCCCCGAACCAGTCGGGGCGTCAGATGTGCGGCGTTGCGGTTAGCTTTCTATTCGGTCCGCAACGGCCGTTTGCTCAGGTGAAGCAGATCAGTGGAACTGTTCTTCTTCAGTCGAACCGGTCAGTGCGGTTACCGAAGACGAGCCACCTTGAATCACAGTGGTCATGTCGTCGAAGTAGCCGGTGCCCACTTCCTGCTGGTGAGCCACGAAGGTGTAGCCCTTCGAAGCGTCAGCGAACTCTTGCTCTTGCAGCTTCACGTAGGCAGTCATGTCGTTGCGGGCGTAGTCGTGCGCCAGGTTGAACATGCTGTGCCACATATTGTGAATGCCGGCCAGGGTGATGAACTGGTGCTTGTAACCCATGGCGGACAGTTCGCGCTGGAACTTGGCGATGGTCGCGTCGTCCAGGTTTTTCTTCCAGTTGAAGGAAGGCGAGCAGTTGTACGACAGCAGTTGGTCCGGGTATTCCTTTTTGATCGCTTCAGCGAAGCGACGAGCTTCGTCCAGATCCGGCTTGGCGGTTTCGCACCAGATCAGGTCGGCGTACGGAGCGTAAGCCAGGCCGCGAGCGATCGCCTGGTCCAGGCCGGCGCGCACTTTGTAGAAGCCTTCCTGGGTGCGTTCGCCAGTCACGAACGGCTGGTCGTACGGGTCGCAATCGGAAGTCAGCAGGTCAGCCGCGTTAGCGTCGGTGCGCGCCAGGATGATGGTCGGCGTACCGGCAACGTCAGCTGCCAGACGAGCAGCGGTCAGCTTCTGTACAGCTTCCTGGGTAGGAACCAGTACCTTGCCGCCCATGTGGCCGCATTTTTTCACGGAAGCCAGTTGGTCTTCGAAGTGAACGCCGGCGGCGCCTGCTTCGATCATGCTTTTCATCAGCTCGTAAGCGTTCAGTACGCCGCCGAAACCGGCTTCAGCGTCAGCCACGATTGGCGCGAAGTAGTCGATGTAGCCTTCGTCGCCCGGGCCTTTGCCGGCTTTCCACTGGATCTGGTCAGCACGACGGAACGAGTTGTTGATGCGCTTGACCACGGTTGGAACCGAATCCACCGGGTACAGCGACTGGTCCGGGTACATCGATTCGGCGGAGTTGTTGTCCGCAGCGACTTGCCAGCCCGACAGGTAGATCGCCTGGATACCGGCTTTAACTTGTTGTACAGCCTGGCCGCCGGTCAGGGCGCCCATGCAGTTGACGAAATCTTTATCAGGACGGAAGGACGGCTTGGCGCCCTGGGTTACCAGGTTCCAAAGCTTCTCGGCGCCCAATTTTGCAAAGGTGTGCTCAGGTTGAACCGAGCCACGCAGGCGGACGACGTCAGCAGCGGAGTAAGCGCGTGTCACGCCTTTCCAGCGTGGGTTTTCAGCCCAATCTTTTTCGAGGGCTGCAATTTGCTGTTCGCGTGTCAGTGCCATGGAGATAAACCTCGTCGCATAGGTCTGGGGTGGAAAATTCCTTGCTCCTGCCAAATACGCATTTCCAAGAGGCGTACGAGGCTGCTCGCTGACCAGAAGCTTAGGTGGTCAAGTCGGATTCGGCGGGGATGGCGACGGGATGAACGATGGGCTCGAGGGGAAGTGAGCAGGTAAGGGCGAACTGGCGAGCGCATTCGGGCGTCGTGGGCCTTGGTGCGAACTTCAGTGTGGAGCCGGGTTACCTAATTACGCTTCCGTCCCTCGGGACAACTTCGTTCCAGTCGGCAACCTCGTCAAACACACCTTGTGGGCGGTACAGACACGAAGCGGCTCGCGGGGTAGGTGCGAACGGCGCCTCGAAGGCCCTTGCCAGGGCCCCTGATTAGCGGGAGCGAGGCCATCATGCCTTTGCTTTTTTCGATCGTCAAACGTTTTGTAGTGCTTTTTTTCAAGCACTACATCTTTGGTCTAATACGACTAATCAGTCAGTTTTCGGTGGTTTAGTCCAAAGTATCGACTTTCACCCGCAGCGTCATGTCATCGCGGCCCTGAGTCGAGTAGCTGCGGGTCTGGCCCTGTTTGTCGGCCTGAGTCTGGCGGTTCACGCCGGCCAGGGTGATCCATTCACCCAGTCGTCCCGTGACAGTTGTGTCGGTACTTTGCACATTCACTACATCGGGACGTTCCTGGCTCATGCGGTCACGATTGGTGCTGATCGCCAGGTGAACGATGTCGCCGGTGACGCTGGCGGTGACATAGAAACCCTGGGTGACGTTGCGGTATTCGGTCTGGCTGCGCAGGTCGCCGTAAGAATCGGTCTGAGAGCTGGTGAGCGGGACGCTCTGGCCGACCTGGATCAGTGCCGGCGCCCCTTCGCTGGCCTGGATCTGCTGAATCCCGCCGTCACGGCTGTCGGTGCTGCGATTGATGATGCGGGTCTGACTCGGTTTCGCGCCGTTTACCGAGTAGCCCTGATCGCCCTGGAAGTTGTTTTCGTTGGTGTCGACAGTGATCAGCAGGCGTTTGGCGGCCACATCGAGTTGCGTAATCAAGGCTTTAAGTTCGTCGATCTTGCGCTGATCGGCATTGACGATCAGTTGGTTGCCGTAGGCGCTGACCTGGCCGTCCTTGCCGATGAAATCCTGGGCCATCGGCAGCATGTCGGCACTGGTGCGGTAGTTCAGTGGCACGATCTCGGTGGCGGCCATGACCGAAAAACTGCAGGTCAGCAGCAGCGTGGTGAGCAGGGTGCGTAGGGACATATCCGTTATCTCCGACATCTTGAAGTGTTGATATTGCCAGTTTGTCGGCCCGGCGTGGGGCAAGTTGAATCGTAGACAGCAAAACGCCCCGGCATCCGAAGATGGCGGGGCGTTTTGTGGTGTTCTTTCGGGCCTCTTCGCGAGCAAGCCCGCTCCCACAGGGAAATGCATTCCAATTGTGGGAGCGGGCTTGCTCGCGAAGGGTGCGACTCGGTATTAAGCCGAATGCCGCACCATGTCCACATGCGGAATGCCTGCTTCCAGGAATTCCTCGCTGACCAGGCTGAAGCCCAGGCGCTCATAGAACGCCGTGGCCTGTACCTGTGCGCTCAACATCTGCTGCTTGAGCCCGCGCTTCTCGGCTTCACCGATCACCGCTTGCATCAGCGCATCGCCGACTTTCAATCCGCGCCAGTCTTTCAACACCGATACCCGGCCGACGTGGCCATCGGGCAGCAGGCGGGCGGTGCCAATCGGAAAGTCGCCTTCGAAGGCCAGAAAATGCACCGCCGTCGCGTCATCAGCATCCCATTCCAGCTCAGGCGGAACGGATTGCTCGGCGATGAACACCGTCTCACGAATGCGCCGGATCTCGGCGTTGTCCTTTTGCCAGTCTGCGACACGTACGTGAATTTTATTCATCAGCAAACCCCAGGCTTCCCTGTTTGACCAGCTCGCACAGCAAGCCGCGGCCGTCTTCGTCGTTCAGCCAGTCACCGAGGTTATCGGTGTGCAGGGCGTCGGCAGCGCAGATCAATTTCAGCAGCTCGCGCAGTTTGCCCGGCAGGTAACGGCTCTGGCCGCTGGCGAACAGCAGCAGGTCGTCATCGACTTCGGACCAGGCCATGCGCGCGCTCGGGTTGCGGATCAGCACAGCGCCTTGTTCCAGGCTGGCGAGAAAGTCTTCTTCTTCGACTTCTTCCGGGCCGACGACCAGTTCCGGGTAGCGCGGCTCAGTCATGTACTGGCCGAACCAGGTCAGCAGCAGGCGTTCGTCGCTCATGTGCTCAGCCAGCAAAGCTTTCAGGCGATCAAGGGCGTCGTGCTGAATCTGGTGTGGATCGACCGCCGGCAGGGCGTCAGCATCGGTGTAGCGCTCTTCATCGGTCAGGAACTGGCTGAGGAAGTCGGTGAAGTGAGTCAGCACTTCAGAGGCGCTCGGGGCGCGGAAGCCGACCGAGTAGGTCATGCAGTCATCCACCGCAACGCCGCAATGGGCCAGGCGCGGCGGCAGGTAGAGCATGTCGCCCGGCTCCAGAACCCACTCATCGGTGGCTTCGAAGTCGGCGAGGATGCGCAGGTCCGCATGTGGCAGCAGCTTGCTCTCGGAGTCGCACATCTGGCCGATCTTCCAGTTGCGCTTGCCGTGACCTTGCAGCAGGAACACATCGTAGTTATCGAAATGCGGACCGACGCTGCCACCCGGGGCGGCGAAGCTGATCATCACGTCGTCGACGCGCCAGCTCGGCAGGAAGCGAAAGTTTTCCAGCAACTCGCTGACTTCTGGCACGAATTGGTCGACCGCTTGCACCAGCAGGGTCCATTCGGTTTCCGGCAGCTTGCTGAATTCGTCTTCGGCAAACGGGCCGCGACGCATTTCCCAAGGACGCTCGCCGTGTTCGATCACCAGGCGCGATTCAACTTCTTCTTCCAGCGCCAGGCCGGCCAGTTCGTCGGCGTCGATCGGGCTTTCGAATTCAGGAATCGCCTGACGGATCAGCAGGGGTTTTTTCTGCCAGTAGTCGCGCAGGAATTCGCGCGCCGTGATGCCGCCCAGAAGTTGAAGAGGAATATCAGGATTCATGTGTAACCTATTGAAAAAATGCACTTTTCAGACGGGAATAAAAACGCCCGGCGCTGCCGGGCGTCTCAAAAGGGTCAAGCGGTCGATCAGATGCGTTTGGCTTGCTCTACAGCGTTACCGATGTAGTTCGCCGGGGTGAGCAGTTTCAGCTCGGCCTTGGCGGCGGCTGGCATGTCCAGACCGTCGATGAAAGTTTGCAGTGCTTCCGGGCTGATGCCCTTGCCACGGGTCAACTCTTTCAGTTTTTCGTACGGGTTTTCAATGTTGTAGCGACGCATCACGGTCTGGATTGGCTCGGCCAATACTTCCCAGCATGCGTCCAGGTCGGCAGCAATCTTCTGGGCGTTGAGCTCCAGTTTGCTGATGCCTTTGAGGCTGGCTTCGTACGCGATCACGCTGTGGGCGAAGCCGACACCGAGGTTGCGCAATACGGTGGAGTCGGTCAGGTCGCGCTGCCAGCGGGAGATCGGCAACTTGCTCGCCAGGTGCTGGAACAATGCGTTGGCGATGCCCAAGTTGCCTTCGGAGTTTTCGAAGTCGATCGGGTTGACCTTGTGCGGCATGGTCGACGAACCGATTTCGCCAGCGATGGTGCGCTGTTTGAAATAACCCAGGGAGATGTAGCCCCAGATGTCGCGGTCGAAGTCGATCAGGATGGTGTTGAAGCGCGCGATCGCGTCGAACAGTTCGGCGATGTAGTCGTGCGGTTCGATCTGCGTGGTGTACGGGTTGAAACCCAGGCCCAGCTCGTCTTCGATGAAGGCGCGGGCGTTCTCTTCCCAATCGATCTCAGGGTAGGCCGACAGGTGAGCGTTGTAGTTGCCGACAGCGCCGTTGATCTTGCCCAGCAACGGAACGGCCGCGACTTGAGCGATTTGACGCTCCAGACGGTAAACCACGTTCGCCAGTTCTTTGCCCAGGGTGGTCGGCGAGGCCGGTTGACCGTGGGTGCGCGACAGCATTGGCACGTCAGCGAAACGGATGGCCAGTTCGCGGATGGCTTCAGCGGTTTGGCGCATCAGCGGCAGCATCACGTCATCACGGCCTTCGCGCAGCATCAGGGCGTGGGACAGGTTGTTGATGTCCTCGCTGGTGCAGGCAAAGTGGATGAATTCGCTGACAGCAGCCAGTTCCGGCAGCTTGGCCGCTTGCTCTTTGAGCAGGTATTCGATGGCTTTGACGTCGTGGTTGGTGGTGCGCTCGATCTCTTTGACACGCTCGGCGTGCTCCAGAGCGAAGTTTTCCGCCAGGGTGTTCAGCACCGCGTTGGCTTCGGCGGAGAACGCCGGCACTTCGCTGATGCCTGGGTGAGCGGCCAGGCGCTGGAGCCAGCGCACTTCAACCAGAACGCGAGCACGGATCAGGCCGTATTCGCTGAAAATCGGGCGCAGGGCCTGGGTTTTGCCGGCGTAGCGGCCGTCAACAGGGGAAACCGCAGTGAGCGAAGAAAGCTGCATGGGGTGTTCTCGGACAGTCGGGCAACGAAATGGGGCGCGTATCATACATGAAAAAATCCGCCGGTCCGTTGCCAACTGACCAGCGTCTTACGCGTTACAAATTACACAAGGTCTTGCGGGTGCGGTTCAGCTGCTGCGCATCAGCGGGTAAAGCTCTTTTAGCAGCTTGCGACGGCTGATCACCAGCTGCCAGCGATGACCGCCCAACTGCCGCCACAGGCGTGCCGAACGAATTCCGGCCAGCAACAGGGCGCGGATCTTCGAAGCGTTGCTCGGTTGTTGCAGGTTACGCATGTCGCCATGCACCTGAATTCGCTGGCGCAGGGTGCTCAGGGTGTCCTGGTACAGCGCACCGCAGGCGGCAATCACGTTTTCGTGCGCCGGACCGAAGTGCTCGACCTGGGACTGAATCTGCGGCAGACGCTTGCCGATTACGTCCAGCATGTCGTTGCGCTTGGCCAGCTGGCGCTCCAGACCAAGCATCGCCAGCGCATAGCGCAGCGGTTCGCGCTGAAGGGTGCTTGGGTCGCGTTCCAGGGCGCCGATCAATGCGCGGTAACCTTCGCGCAGATTGATGTCGTCGCCGCCGTAGACTTCCAGGGTGTCCTTTGGGTCGCGAATCAGCAGGCTGCCGAGCATGCACGTCAGGCCGGCTTCGGCGGTCTGGCCGGTCTTGGCGATCTTGTCGACCAGCACGGCGGCGAGGAACACGCCGCCCAGTGCCGTCAGTTGCTCCTGAGTCGGGCTCATTGCTGCTCGCCTTGAGCCGTGCCTTTGCTGGTCCACGGCTCCGCGACTTCGATCACGCCGCCGCCGAGGCAGATTTCACCGTCGTAGAACACCACGGACTGGCCCGGGGTGACCGCGCGTTGCGGGTCATCGAAGGTCGCGCGGTAGCCAGTGGTGGTTTTTTCCAGCGTGCATGGCTGGTCGCCTTGGCGATAGCGGACTTTAGCGGTCAGCCGGCGTGGTTCGCTCAGGTCGACCGGGTTGACCCAATAGATGTCTGAAGCGAGCAGGGCGCGGGAGAACAGATACGGGTGGTCATTGCCCTGGCCAACGATCAATTCGTTGTGTTTCAGGTCTTTGATCAGCACGTACCACGGCTCGTCACTAGCGTCTTTCAAGCCGCCGATGCCCAGGCCCTGACGCTGGCCGATGGTGTGATACATCAAACCGTGGTGACGGCCGATGACTTCACCTTCGGTGGTCTTGATCTCGCCGGGTTGAGCCGGCAGGTATTGCTTGAGGAAGTCGCTGAAGCGGCGTTCGCCGATAAAGCAGATCCCGGTGGAATCCTTTTTCTTCGCGGTGGCGAGTTCGTGTTTCTCGGCAATCGCGCGGACTTCGGGTTTTTCCAGCTCGCCGACCGGGAACAGGGTCTTGGCGATCTGTTCGCCGCCGACGGCGTGCAGGAAGTAGCTCTGGTCCTTGTTCGGGTCCAGGCCCTTGAGCAGCTCGGTTCGACCATCGATGTCGCGGCGACGCACGTAGTGACCGGTGGCGATCAGGTCGGCGCCGAGCATCATGGCGTAGTCGAGGAACGCCTTGAACTTGATCTCGCGGTTGCACAGGATGTCCGGGTTCGGCGTGCGGCCGGCCTTGTATTCGGCCAGGAAGTGCTCGAACACGTTGTCCCAGTACTCGGCGGCGAAGTTGGCGGTGTGCAGTTTGATACCAATCTTGTCGCACACGGCCTGAGCGTCCGCCAGGTCATCCATGGCGGTGCAGTATTCCGTTCCATCGTCTTCTTCCCAGTTCTTCATGAACAGGCCTTCCACCTCATAACCCTGCTCGATCAGCAGGAGAGCGGAAACGGAAGAGTCCACGCCGCCGGACATGCCGACAATGACGCGCTTCTTTTGTGTGTCAGAAGGGGCTGGATCACGCATAGGGATTCAATGAGTGTCTTGAAAAAGGACGCGATTCTAACAGGCCGAAGCCCGCAAGGCTAAAGAGAAGGGCGGATCAGTTCGAGGCCGAAGAGTTTGCCGTCCAGATAATCATCGATACAGCGGATGATCAGCTCACTGCGCCAGTTTGCGCGCTGTGCCAGCAGTTCGTCACGCGTCAGCCATTTTGCGCCAACGATGCCGTCGTCCAGTTGATAGTCGGGGTGATGCTTGAGCGGTTTTGCGGTGAAGCAGACTCGCTGATAAGTCACGCCGTTGCTAGGGGCGGTGTAGAGGTAAATGCCCACCACGCCAGTCGGCTCGACATCCCAGCCGGTTTCCTCGAGGGTTTCACGCACGGCGGCTTCGATCAGGGTTTCGTTCGGGTCCAGATGACCGGCGGGTTGGTTGAGCACCGTTCGTCCGCCCTTGGATTCTTCGACCATCAGGAAACGGCCGTTGTCTTCGACGATGGTGGCGACGGTGATGTGGGGTTTCCAGTCCATAGGACTTCCTCGATTTCAGGTGTTGCGAAATTTTAATGTGGGAGCGGCGGTGCGACGATTCGACTTGCTCGCGAATGCGGTGGGTCAGTCAATAGAGATGTTGAATGATAAACCGCATTCGCGAGCAAGCCCGCTCCCACATTGGATCTGTGGTGAGTCCGGAAACAGAAACCCCGGCACGGGGCCGGGGCTTCTTTGCATCCTTACAACCTTAAACCAGCGCAGCGATCGCGGCGTTGAAGGTGTTGCTTGGGCGCATGGCCTTGCTGATCAGCTCGGCATTGGCGTGGTAGTAACCGCCGATGTCTACTGGCTTGCCCTGAACGGCGTTGAGCTCGGCAACGATGGTTGCTTCGTTCTCGGTCAGGGTCTTGGCCAGTTCGCCGAACTGCGCTTGCAGTGCAGTGTCTTCGGTCTGGGCAGCCAGGGCTTGAGCCCAGTAAAGCGCCAGGTAGAAGTGGCTGCCGCGGTTGTCGATGTTGCCGACTTTACGCGATGGCGATTTGTTGTTGTCCAGGAACTGGCCAGTAGCCTGATCCAGGGTCTTGGCCAGCACCAGCGCTTTAGGGTTGTTGTAGGTAACACCCAGGTGCTCAAGGGAAGCGGCCAGGGCCAGGAACTCGCCCAGGGAATCCCAGCGCAGGAAGTTCTCTTCCAGCAGCTGCTGAACGTGCTTCGGTGCCGAACCGCCAGCGCCGGTTTCGAACAGACCGCCGCCGTTCATCAGCGGAACGATCGACAGCATCTTGGCGCTGGTGCCCAGTTCCATGATCGGGAACAGGTCGGTCAGGTAGTCGCGCAGTACGTTGCCGGTCACCGAGATGGTGTCCTTGCCTTCGCGAGTGCGGCCCAGGGTGAAGGCCATCGCGTCGACTGGCGACATGATGCGGATGTCCAGGCCGGAAGTGTCGTGATCCTTCAGGTAAGCCTGAACTTTCTCGATCACTACACCGTCGTGGGCGCGCATTGGGTCCAGCCAGAAAATCGCTGGAGTGGCGCTTGCGCGAGCACGGTTGACGGCCAGTTTGACCCAGTCCTGGATCGGTGCGTCTTTGGTCTGGCACATGCGGAAGATGTCGCCGGCTTCTACCGACTGCTCCAGCAGGGTGCGACCGGCGCCATCGGAAACCCGAACCACGCCGTTGGCCTTGATCTGGAAGGTCTTGTCGTGCGAGCCGTACTCTTCGGCTTTCTTCGCCATCAGGCCAACGTTTGGCACGCTGCCCATGGTGGTTGGATCAAAAGCGCCGTGCAGCTTGCAGTCTTCGATCACCGCCTGGTAGATGGTGGCGTAGCAGCGATCCGGGATCACAGCCTTGGTGTCGTGCAGCTGACCGTCAGTGCCCCACATTTTGCCGGAGTCACGGATCATCGCCGGCATCGAGGCGTCGACGATAACGTCGCTCGGCACGTGCAGGTTGGTGATGCCTTTGTCGGAGTTGACCATGGCCAACGACGGACGAACGGCGTAGACCGCCTGGATGTCCGCTTCGATCTGCGCTTGCTGCTCAGCCGGCAAAGCCTTGATGCGAGCGTACAGGTCGCCGATGCCGTTGTTCAGGTTGAAGCCGATCTGCGCCAGCACGTCAGCGTGCTTGGCCAGTGCGTCTTTATAGAACTCGGCAACGATCTGGCCGAACATGATCGGGTCGGAGACCTTCATCATGGTGGCTTTCAAGTGAACCGACAGCAGCACGCCTTTGGCTTTAGCGTCTTCGATCTCGGCAGCAATGAAGCTGCGCAGAGCGTTTTTGCTCAGAACGGCGCAATCGAGGATCTCACCGGCTTGCACGGTGGTTTTTTCTTTCAGGACGGTGGTGGTGCCGTCTTGAGCGATCAGTTCGATTTTGACGGCGTCAGCGGCGTCGATCAGGGCAGCTTTTTCGCTACCGTAGAAATCGCCGGTGCTCATGTGCGCGACGTGGGACTTGGAGTCCGCAGCCCAGGCGCCCATTTTGTGCGGGTGCTTGCGTGCGTAGTTCTTGACCGACAGCGGTGCACGACGATCGGAGTTGCCTTCGCGCAGAACCGGGTTTACGGCGCTGCCCTTGATCTTGTCGTAACGCGATTTGGCGAGCTTGTCGGCGTCGCTGGTCACGGTTTCCGGGTAGTCAGGCAGTGCGAAGCCATGGGCTTGCAGTTCCTTGATCGCGGCTTGCAGTTGCGGAACCGAGGCGCTGATGTTCGGCAACTTGATGATGTTGGCTTCGGGCGTAACGGCCAGGTCGCCCAGTTCGGCGAGGTGGTCGGCTACGGCTTTGTCACCCAGTTGCTCGGGGAAGCTGGCCAGGATGCGCCCTGCAAGAGAGATATCGCGGGTTTCCACGGCGATATCAGCGGAGGCGGTGAAGGCCTCTACGATAGGCAACAGTGAATAGGTGGCGAGGGCGGGAGCTTCGTCGGTGAAGGTATAGATGATCTTCGAGCGGGTGGGCATATTCGGATTAACTCTCTCTTCTTTGCTAAAGCGTGCGCAGAAAACCTCGAGGGGCGCCGGGTAAGCGCGTTCGTTCAAAGTCATCCATGAGCCGAATGTCGAGATTTCTTCGCGGTGATGTTGGGTGCATCAGTCGAGCGTCAAGCGGGTGGGCTGCGGTAACAACCCGGCTTTTTCAGGCCCCAAGCCTCGTAATAGAGAGGTCGGCCATCGTGACTCTGTGGTCAGCGGGCGGCATTATACATAGGTAGCTGGCAATCTGCCGATGGTTCATATGCAACGATTGTCGTCCATTGGTCTAAAGGTCGCAGGGGCGAGCGGGGCGTAGAGTCTTGCACCGTGCTTGAGTTTGGCGCTTTTCCCTTTGCTTTCAGGCTTGTACGTCGCGAACTGTGCAGCTTTGCGGCAGATGGATGGAACATAGGGTTTGCGTGCCGATTTAACTGGGGTACGCTCGAACGAAGCCAGATGTTCAATCCAAACAATGGAGTTCAGCATGGGATACAAGAAGATTCAGGTTCCAGCAGTCGGCGACAAAATCACCGTCAACGCGGACCATTCTCTCAATGTTCCTAACAACCCGATCATCCCCTTCATCGAAGGTGATGGTATTGGCGTTGATATCAGCCCGGTCATGATCAAGGTTGTCGATGCTGCTGTTAAGAAGGCTTACGGCGGCGAGCGCAAAATTTCCTGGATGGAAGTCTACGCCGGGGAGAAAGCGACTCAGGTTTACGATCAGGACACCTGGCTACCCCAGGAAACCCTGGACGCAGTTAAAGATTACGTGGTTTCCATCAAGGGCCCTCTGACCACCCCGGTCGGTGGCGGCATCCGTTCCCTGAACGTGGCCCTGCGTCAGCAACTCGACCTTTATGTCTGCCTGCGCCCTGTGCGTTGGTTCGAAGGTGTGCCTAGCCCGGTCAAGAAGCCAGGCGACGTCGACATGACGATCTTCCGTGAGAACTCGGAAGACATCTACGCCGGTATCGAGTGGAAAGCCGGTTCGCCGGAAGCGGCCAAGGTCATCAAGTTCCTCAAAGATGAAATGGGCGTCACCAAGATCCGTTTCGACGAAAACTGCGGTATCGGCATCAAGCCGGTTTCGCTGCAAGGCACCAAGCGTCTGGCGCGAAAAGCGCTGCAGTATGTGGTCGACAACGACCGTGACTCGCTGACTATCGTGCACAAAGGCAACATCATGAAGTTCACCGAAGGTGCCTTCAAGGAATGGGCCTACGAAGTGGCGGCTGAAGAGTTCGGCGCGACCCTGCTCGATGGCGGTCCGTGGATGCAGTTCAAAAACCCGAAAACCGGCAAGAACGTTATCGTCAAAGACGCCATCGCCGACGCCATGCTCCAGCAGATCCTGCTGCGCCCGGCCGAATACGATGTGATCGCGACCCTGAACCTGAACGGCGACTACCTCTCCGACGCCCTGGCGGCAGAAGTGGGCGGTATCGGTATCGCACCGGGTGCCAACCTGTCTGACACCATTGCGATGTTCGAAGCGACCCACGGTACTGCGCCGAAGTACGCTGGCAAGGACCAGGTCAACCCCGGCTCCCTGATCCTGTCCGCAGAGATGATGCTGCGCCACATGGGCTGGACCGAAGCTGCCGATCTGATCATCAAGGGCACCAACGGCGCAATTTCCGCCAAGACCGTGACCTATGACTTCGAACGTCTGATGGAAGGCGCGAAACTGCTGTCTTCGTCCGCGTTTGGTGATGCGCTGATTTCGCACATGTAAGCGAATAGGCATTAAAAAAACCGCCTTCGGGCGGTTTTTTTATGACTGGATGACGGGTTGCGTCAGCTCGACACCGTTTCTTGCTGGGTGGCAGGTGCGGTCTGCTCGTTCTCGGTCGTGGCGGGCGTAATCTTCACTGCATGCAACCCTTTGGGTCCCTGGACGATTTCGAAATTTACAGCTTGCCCGGCCTTGAGAGTCTTGTACCCGCCCATATCAATGGCCGAATAGTGGGCAAAGAAATCGATTTCCTTGCCATCCTCGTCACGGCCTTCTCTGGCATCGGTGTTAATGAAACCGAACCCCTTGGCATTGTTGAACCATTTCACCTTACCGACTGACATACCCATATCCCTCTGCAACAGACTCCATCACTGGAGTATCATCCAGTTCATCCGCAGTCATTTCCTGGAAATAAGATTGACTCCGCGGACCTTTTTTACCCACTGTGGGCTCTATTGGTTGTAACACCGATTTCCCGATAGTCAAGGTGACCGGGCAGTCGGAGTTGAAATCGTCCATAGCCGCCCCCACCACTGTATTTGCACAACTGACGAACCTTTCTTTCCATGCATGCAATCAGCCAGATTCGACTAACATTCAATCAGGATCACCCTGATTCACACGACGACGATTCCGCAGGCATTGCTGTTCAGGAGGCAAAGCCTGCTTTACAGGCGCCGCCGATGTACAAGGTGGTTTTGTTCAATGATGACTACACACCGATGGATTTCGTCGTCGAAGTGCTCGAGGTGTTTTTTAACCTGAATCGCGAGCTGGCGACCAAGGTCATGCTGGCCGTCCACACAGAAGGACGGGCAGTATGTGGAGTGTTTACCCGCGACATCGCCGAGACTAAGGCCATGCAGGTCAACCAGTACGCCAGGGAAAGCCAGCATCCGCTACTCTGTGAAATCGAGAAGGACGGTTAATCGCCGACCACTTGGGTATGAGGTGAAGCTATGTTAAACCGCGAGCTCGAAGTCACCCTCAA
This sequence comes from Pseudomonas sp. GL-B-26, assembly GCF_019947405.1. Lineage (NCBI taxonomy): Bacteria > Pseudomonadati > Pseudomonadota > Gammaproteobacteria > Pseudomonadales > Pseudomonadaceae > Pseudomonas > Pseudomonas sp. GL-B-26. The sequence continues at coordinate 62,993 of NZ_JAGYGJ010000038.1, forward strand.
TCTTGCCTTCAAGGAGGCACGTTCGAAGCGTCATGAGTTCATGACCGTCGAACACCTCCTGCTGGCCCTATTGGACAATGAGGCTGCCGCCACCGTTTTGCGTGCCTGCGGCGCAAACCTCGACAAACTCAAGCACGATCTGCAGGAGTTCATCGACTCCACCACGCCATTGATCCCCGTTCATGACGAGGATCGTGAGACTCAGCCAACCCTGGGCTTCCAGCGTGTACTGCAACGTGCTGTCTTTCACGTACAGAGCTCGGGCAAACGCGAAGTGACTGGCGCCAACGTACTGGTCGCGATCTTCAGTGAGCAAGAGAGTCAGGCAGTGTTCCTGCTGAAACAGCAGAGCGTTGCGCGCATCGATGTCGTCAACTACATCGCACACGGCATTTCCAAAGTGCCGGGGCATGGCGATCACTCTGAAGGTGAGCAAGATATGCAGGACGACGAGGGCGGTGAGTCTTCTTCTTCAGGCAATCCTCTGGATGCTTATGCCAGCAACCTCAACGAACTCGCGCGCCAGGGTCGTATCGATCCATTGGTAGGCCGTGAGCTGGAAGTCGAGCGCGTTGCGCAGATCCTGGCGCGTCGGCGCAAAAACAATCCGTTGCTGGTGGGTGAGGCGGGCGTGGGTAAAACCGCGATTGCCGAAGGCCTGGCCAAACGCATTGTCGACAACCAGGTGCCGGACCTGCTGGCCAACAGCGTGGTGTATTCCCTCGATCTGGGGGCCTTGCTGGCAGGGACCAAGTACCGCGGCGATTTCGAGAAGCGCTTCAAAGCGTTGCTCAATGAGCTGAAAAAACGTCCGCAGGCGATCCTGTTCATCGACGAAATCCACACCATCATTGGTGCGGGTGCCGCGTCCGGTGGCGTCATGGACGCCTCGAACCTGCTCAAGCCGCTGCTGTCGTCGGGTGATATCCGTTGCATCGGTTCGACCACGTTCCAGGAATTCCGCGGGATCTTCGAGAAGGACCGTGCTTTGGCCCGGCGCTTCCAGAAGGTCGATGTGTCGGAACCTTCGGTGGAAGACACCATTGGCATCCTGCGCGGCCTGAAAGGTCGTTTCGAAGCGCATCACAACATCGAATACAGCGATGAAGCGTTGCGTGCGGCAGCCGAACTGGCCTCGCGCTACATCAATGACCGGCACATGCCGGACAAAGCCATCGACGTCATCGACGAGGCGGGCGCCTATCAACGTCTGCAGCCAATCGAGAAGCGCGTGAAACGCATCGAAGTGCCTCAAGTCGAGGACATCGTCGCGAAAATCGCGCGGATTCCGCCTAAGCACGTCACCAGTTCCGACAAAGAGCTGCTGCGTAACCTTGAGCGTGACCTGAAGCTGACGGTGTTTGGTCAGGATGCCGCGATCGACTCACTGTCGACTGCGATCAAACTGTCCCGTGCCGGCCTCAAGTCGCCTGACAAGCCAGTCGGTTCGTTCCTGTTCGCAGGGCCTACCGGTGTCGGTAAAACCGAAGCGGCGCGTCAGCTGGCCAAAGCGTTGGGCATCGAACTGGTTCGCTTCGACATGTCCGAGTACATGGAGCGCCACACCGTATCGCGTTTGATCGGTGCACCTCCAGGCTATGTCGGGTTCGACCAGGGCGGTCTGCTGACCGAAGCCATCACCAAGCAGCCTCACTGCGTGCTGCTGCTCGATGAGATCGAGAAGGCGCATCCGGAAGTCTTCAACCTGCTGTTGCAGGTCATGGATCACGGTACGCTGACCGATAACAACGGGCGCAAGGCGGACTTCCGTAACGTGATCGTCATCATGACGACCAACGCCGGTGCCGAAACGGCAGCTCGCGCTTCGATCGGTTTCACCCATCAGGACCACTCGTCCGATGCGATGGAAGTGATCAAGAAGAGCTTCACGCCAGAGTTCCGCAACCGTCTGGACACCATTATCCAGTTTGGTCGCCTCAGCCATGAGGTCATCAAAAGCGTGGTGGACAAGTTCCTTACCGAGCTTCAGGCGCAGCTGGAAGACAAGCGGGTGCAGCTGGAAGTGACAGATGCGGCGCGCAGCTGGCTGGCAGCGGGTGGCTACGATACGGCAATGGGCGCTCGACCAATGGCGCGTTTGATTCAGGACAAGATCAAGCGTCCGCTGGCGGAAGAGATCCTGTTTGGCGAACTGGCCGACCATGGTGGTGTGGTTCACATCGATCTCAAGGACGGCGAGCTGACCTTCGACTTCGAGACCACGGCTGAAATGGCCTGACGGCTGTTGCTGTAAAGCAAAAGGCGCCTTCGGGCGCCTTTTTTGTTGTCTATGAGATTGGGTGTATATCCGTTGCTGCGGTAACGGCTGCTTAGGGTTTCGCCCTTACGGCCAGCCCTTTCAAGGTCTTTGATAAAATCCCCCAAAACTCCAGTCAGGGTGACGAAAGCGATGTGGGCAGAAGTTCTAGCGCGGTTTGAGAAAAAAACACCGGCCAGTGTCATGACAAGAGTGATA
>NZ_JAGYGJ010000039.1:0-62407 GCF_019947405.1 Pseudomonas sp. GL-B-26
CTTACCCAATGTTGGCCAGAAGCCGTTGAAGGCTTCCTCGAACAGGCCTCATACATAGATGCAACCGGGTAGCAGTGTTCAAAAAGCAGGTTGAACGTGGGGGCGAGTCCATACATAGCAGCTGGCGAAGCCTGCGTTCGGCTGCGCAGCAGTCGTAAAATCAGACGATGCGGTGTTTCAGACAAACCTCGCACTCAGGTTTTACGACTGCTGCGCAGCCGAACGCAGCCTTCGGCAGCTGCTACAAAGAATGCGTCGCGGCTGAAATTGTTTAAGTGAACAGCATTACGAACCAGTCGGGGCTTTTCCTTTCTCAGCCTTGCATCAGGCCTCGGTAGCGCAACCAATCATCAGAAAATGTTGATCGGGTAATCCACGAACACACGCACTTCGTTACCGCTGGAGTTGTACTCACTCGATTTCTGCGAGACACGCAGGATCGAGCTGCGCAGTTTCACGCTCAGGTCTTTGGCCGGGCCGCTTTGGACGACGTACTTGAACTGGTTGAAGATTTCGCGCTCGGTACCGCCTTCGCTGGTGGAGGTGGTGATGTTGTCGCCGCGCACGTAGGCGAAGTTATAGCTCAAGCCTGGAACACCGAAGGTGCTGAAGTCGAGGCCGTAGCCCAGCTGCCAGCTGCGTTCGTCTTCGGCGTTGAAGTCGGACCAGTACGAGTTCGCCAGGTAGATGGTGTTGCCGCCGTCGCCGACGCGACCTTGATCTTTCTGGTAGCCGCCGTAGGCGTAGCCCAGGTTGCTGTCGCCGGTGCTGCGCTGGTGGGCGAGCGTGAACGAGTGCGCGCCGGTGGCGAATGTGGCGGCCAGGCTCCAGATTTTGTTGTCGTCGCCGGTGGCACCGCTGTCGCGGACGTAGGAATCGTCCAGCTTGGTGCGGTAGCCGTTGAAGTCCAGGGTCAGGGACTGATCCTTGTCGATCGGGAACACGTAGTTGGCGTTCACGTATTGCTTCTTCAGCACGTCTTCGACGTCGGAGGCGTACAGCGCAGCCTTGAACTGTTCGGTGAACTGGTAACTACCGCCCAACACGTTGATCGACTTCAGGCCGCCGCTGTCACGGCCTTCAGCGCTTTTGCGCGATTCAGCGGTGAAGCGACCGGCGTTCAGCTCCAGGCCTTTGATCTCCCTGGAGGTGATCAGCGTGCCGGTGTAGCTTTCCGGCAGCAGACGCCCGTTGTCGTAGCTCAACACCGGCAGTACCGGCATCTGGTCGCCGTAAGTCAGAACGGTGCTGGACAGGCGGAATTTTACCGCGCCACCGGCTTTGGCCAGATCGCCGGCCGGGTTACCGCTGTCGCCTTCCTTGAAGAAGTCGATGCCTTGGCCGCCGCTATGGCTACCACGGTCCAGACGCAAGCCGTACAGACCGAAGGCATCAACGCCTACGCCGACGGTACCTTGGGTGAAGCCCGAGGTGTAGGTGCCGATGGCAGCCTGACCCCATTCACGCTGATCGTCGTTGCCGTCTTTTTTGTCGCGATTGATGTAGGCATTGCGCAGCAGCACTTTGAGGCTGCTGTCTTCAACAAAACCCTTGGATTCGGCCTGGTCGTTAGCCATGACCTGTGTAGCGCTCAACATCCCCAGAGCGATCAGGCTGATTCGCTTGTTCAACATTTTGTTCTTTTCCTTATGACCGTTGATACGCGCTGTGTCGAACGGCTGAAACGGCGCTATCGCACTCTTTTTTCACCCGAAACAAAAAGGCCCGCGCACGAAGAAATCGTGGCGGGCCTTTTTGTTATTTTATGGGTCATGGCGGTTAGCCACAGGCGTGGGGCGAATCCTAGCCGCGCCCTTAACGATGTGTCAATTTCATGAATCGTCTGTAAATAGGCGAAAAACGTCTAAGAAATCACTTGCCGCCGTCAATCGGCGCAGCCGTTCAGGCCACAGGCTTGAAGCTCCGATGATGACGCTTGTGCAGGAAGCGACTGACTCAGCCATGCCACGAAGGCTTGCGGCTTGCCGAGCCACGGGCTGATATCGATCAGGGTAAATTGGCCGTTGTGTTCCAGGGCGAAGGTCGGGAAACCCTGGCCGCCGACTTCGGCCAGGAATGTTCGACTGTCCTTGATGTGGCGATCGGTTTCAGCTGCTTTGAAAGCAGCCTGGAACGCTTGAGGTTCCAGACCGATGTCTATCGCGAGTTCTAACAACACAGCTTCATCGGCAATGCGTCGACCTTCCTCGTAGTGAGCACTCTGCAAACGTCCCAGTAACTCCAGTCCGCGACCGGCGATCTGCTCGGCTGCCAGCACCGCGGCAATCGGCGGTGCGGAATCGAAAACCGCCGTCTCATCGCGCAGCAATACTTCGAAATACGCCTCGCCAAACGGCTGACCGGTGTACTCGGCAATGCGACGGTCGTGGGGTATCACGTAGTTGCGCAGTTGTGGCGAGACGGTCTGGCGATTGGCGCCGGTCATCATGCCGCCGCCGTGGGCGATCACTGGCAACACAGCCTGGGCGGCTTGCACCAGCGGTTTTGCGCCGTAGCACCAGCCGCACAACGGGTCATAAATGTAGTGAAGGATCATGGGAAGACTCCGGCAAAAGCGTAGGAAAACGAGATGCCGGCAGATTAGTCCTCAGCCCGTTTCTGAAAAACGCTGGAATGGCTTTCAGTCTGTTTCATGAATCGGTCGAATGGCCTCACGGCCCACTGTAGCCATCTCGACACAATTCGAAATAATCAAACAGCGAAACCTTTCAAGAATAATTAACAGAAGTAAATAGCAAGCATTACCATTCGCACCCTCGAATTACTCCACCCTTCCGGATGCGCTTCAGATGCCTGCCCCCTTTCGCCTCACGCCCGTCACCCTTGGGCTTTCTGCATTTCTCTCTGCCGGTTTTGCCTGCGCCGCCACCACCGTTTTACCCGAGACGTCGATCAGCGCCGAAGCTGAAGCCGATGACCCGCGTGTGAAGGAAACCAGCACCGCGACCCGCACCGCCACGCCGGTGCGCTACGTTCCACAAGCCATCGACTCGATCAAAACCGCGAACGTCGTGGATTATGGCACCAACGATCTGGGCACCGCGCTGAGCGGCATCCCCAACGTCAGCAGCGGCGCCGACACGCGCTTCGACAGCCTGCGCATCCGCGGTTTCGACGCCAGCAACGACTTCTATCTCGACGGCATCCGTGACGACAGCCAATACGTGCGCGATTTGCACAACATCGAACGCATCGAAGTCCTCAAAGGCCCGGCCGCTGTTTTGTATGGCCGTGGCAGTCAGGGCGGGATCGTCAATCGGGTCAGCAAACTGCCTGAATTCGGTCGCCGCTCGACCCTCGAGGCCCAGGGCGGCAGCGATGATTTGCGCAGCCTCTACGCCGACCTCAGCACCGACCCGAGCGAGAACATCAACCTGCGCCTGAACATGGGCAACATGGATCAAAACAGCTTCCGCGATGGCGTGAGCGGCAATCGCCAACTGTTCGCTCCGTCGATGAGCTGGCAACTGACGCCGGACCTGAACTGGCTGGTGCAGTACGAATACAGCCGCTACAACCGTACGCCGGATCGCGGTATCCCCGGTGTAAACGGACGCCCGGCGGACGTAGGACGGGATACGACCTACGGCAGCGAACACGATTTCATCGACGACAAGTCGCAATCCCTGCGCTCGAAACTCAGTTATGAGCTCAGCGACAACTGGCAACTGCGCCACACCCTGGGCGTGTTCAAGCTCAACAGCGATTTCGACAACACCTACCTGACTGGCTACACCCCGGCGACCAACAAGGTCACGCGCCAGCACTGGCAACAGGACCTGACCACCCGCAACGTCTACAACAACGTCGAACTGGAAGGCGGTTTCGACACGTTCGGCCTTGAGCATCGTTTGCTGACCGGCATCGAAATCGGCAGCCAGCGGCGCGACCCTACGTTGTACAACGCGGCCACCGGGCGCGGGACTCAGCCTGTACCGGCACTGGACCTGTACAACCCCGACCGCAATTTGCGCCATACCGGACGGATGCAAGTGTCCAGCAGCACTCACACCGAAGTCGAAAGCCGTGCGGTGTACGTGCAGGATCAACTGCGTCTGAACGATCAATGGCAACTGCTGGCCGGCTTGCGTTACGACACCTTCGACATCGAGTCGACCAACAAGCTGCGGGACATTTCCGAAGATCGCGACAGCCATAGCACCAGCCCGCGTGTAGGACTGGTGTGGACGCCGCTGCAGAATCATTCCTTCTACGCCTCCTGGACCAAGACTTTTTCCCCGGTCGGCGGTGGTTTGATCGGTATCACCCCAGGCGCCGCCGGCAATAGCAACGACCTGAGTCCCGAGCTGACCAAGCAAAAGGAAATCGGCGTGAAGAGCGACTGGCTCGATGACCGCCTGAGCACCACGTTGGCGATCTACGAACTGGAACTCTACAACCGCCGTACCAGCGATCCGAATGATCCGAGCGTGACCTTGCTCACTGGCGTGCAACGTTCCCGCGGGATCGAGCTGACCGGGACCGGCAAGATTGCTGGCAACTGGTACGTGCGCGGTGGCGTGGGTGTGCAGGACGCGACGGTCGAAAAGGACAACAACGGCTTTGAAGGCAAACGTATCAGCAACGTGGCCAAGCATAACGGCAGCCTGTTCCTGACCTGGAAACCGGAAATGGGCTGGTACGCCGAAACCGGTCTGACCCTGGTGGGCCAGCGTTATGCCGACAACCTCAATACCACCGTGCTGCCGGGTTACGGTCGTTGGGATGCATTGGCCGGGTTCCGGCAGAAGGATTGGGATTTGCGCGCGGCGCTGAACAACATCAGCGACAAGACCTACTACTCGTCGGCCACCAGTGCGGCGCAGATTCAGCCGGGTGAACCGCGCAGCGTGGTCGTGACTGGCACCTACAGTTTCTAAATTCACTGCGATCCAGTGTGGGAGCGGCGGTGCGACGATTCGACTTGCTCGCGAAGGCGATCGATCATTCAACATTAATGTCGACTGACACACCGCCTTCGCGAGCAAGCCCGCTCCCACACTTTTGATCTCCAGTGATCACAAAAACCTTCGCCCATAAAAAAGCGCCGCCATCCCGGCAGCGCTTTTACCAATCCGTTGTTTTTTCTTCTTATCCTTCCATCACATCCCACAACGCTTCCAGCTCCGCTTCGCTGAATAAACCAGCGGGGTAGCGTTCGATCATCATCCGGCGCGGATCAGGTTCTCTGATCTGACGCGTTCCATTGGACTTCAACCAGTGCGCCAGGACCTGGAGCGATTCGCTGTTTACTGCCAGGGGATGCAACGCCCGCTCGCTCACAACATTCATTTCGGCGTTCATTTCCGCGCTCTCTCCTGGTTTGTGAGCGGCTAACTTATCCAAGGTTTATGACAGAACATCGCAGTTCTCCCCCTCCCTGTTTACACCATGAGAGATACAAGAGCTGTGCCAAGGTTTCGCAACTGTCGACAAGTGGATACAAAAAAGCCCGCAGTCCTGATGGACTGCGGGCTCTCTACAAGACAGGAAGGCAAAACGCTTGCCGAATCGATTCTGCAATCAACTCAAGCTGTTACAACCTCACTCACTCCTTGTGCGGTGCTGGCTGTTGTTGGGTAAGGCAGTGGATGTTACCGCCTCCCAGTAACAGTTCGCGGCCGGGCACCATCACCACTTCGTGCTGCGGGAACAGTGCCTGCAAAATCTCTTTTGCCGGGCCATCCAGCGGGTCGTCAAAGCTCGGCGCGATGATGCCGCCGTTAACGATCAGAAAGTTCACGTAGGAACCGGCCAGACGCACGGTCGGATTACGTTCCTGAGTCCCGTCCACCGGGTCAACACCCGCGCACTCTTCTTCGGTCGCATACAGCGGCCCCGGAATCGGCATCTTGTGCACCGTGAATGGGCGACCCTTGGCGTCGGTGCTGCTTTCCAGCACTTTCATAGCCGCCTGGCAGCGCGGGTAGTTCGGGTTCTGCGGGTCATCGGTCCAGGCCAGCAACACTTCGCCCGGACGCACGTAGCAGCAGAAGTTATCCACATGGCCGTCGGTTTCATCGTTGAACAAACCGTCCGGCAGCCAGATGATTTTATCCACAGCCAGATTCGCACTGAGCACCGCTTCGATCTCTGCACGGTTCATGTGCGGATTGCGATTGCGGTTAAGCAGGCACTCTTCGGTGGTGATCAGCGTGCCTTCGCCATCGACGTGGATCGAACCGCCTTCGAGCACAAAGCCCTCGGTGCGGTAGCGTTGACTGCGCTCGATCTCGAGGATCTTGCCGCCCACCTGCGAGTCGCGATTCCACGGCGAATACAGCCCCCCGTCGAAACCGCCCCACGAGTTGAAGTCCCAGTTCACACCACGGACTTCGCCACGGTTATTGATGACAAACGTCGGGCCGGTGTCGCGAACCCAGGCGTCGTCGCTGGACATTTCCACCACACGAATATTCGGCACGTCCAGACGGGCACGGGCGTTTTCGTATTGGCCGGCGGAAACCGCCACGGTCACCGGTTCGAAACGTGCAATGGCTTTAGCCACCGCGACGTGCGCGGCTTGCGCCGGTTTGCCGCCCAGGCGCCAGTTGTCCGGGCGCTCGGGCCAGATCATCCAGGTCTGGGTTTGCGGCGCCCATTCGGCCGGCATGTAAAAGCCGTCGGCGCGCGGCGTGCTGTGCAAAGTGGTCATAGCGATCAGGACTCCAGGGATCCGTCGAGGGTCTTTAGTGTGCCATACAGGTTCGGGCGACGATCACGGAACGAACCCCAGGCGCTGCGGATGTGTTCCAGTTCGTCCAGGTCGAAGCTTTGAACCAGCACACCTTCTTCGGTTTCATTGAGCTCTTGAACCTTCTCGCCGAACTGGTTGGCAATGAACGACGAGCCGTAGAACGTAATGTCGTAGCCGTCCTGCTCTTCGTTGCCGATGCGGTTGCTGGCGATCAGCGGCATCAGGTTGGCGCCAGCATGGCCTTGTTGCACGCGTTGCCAGTGATCGCGGGATGAAATGGTCTTGTCGTGTGGCTCGCTGCCGATCGCGGTCGGGTAGAACAGGATTTCCGCGCCCAGCAACGCCATGCTGCGCGCGCATTCCGGGAACCACTGGTCCCAGCAGATGCCCACGCCGATTTTCGCGTAACGGGTGTTCCAGACTTTGAAGCCGGTATCGCCCGGATTGAAGTAGTACTTTTCGTGGTAGCCAGGGCCGTCCGGGATATGGCTTTTACGATAAATCCCGAGGTTGCTGCCGTCGGCATCGATGATCGCGATGCTGTTGAAACGCGCGCGGCCCGCCAGTTCGTAGAAGCTGATCGGCAAAACGACTTGCAGTTCTTTGGCAATTTTCTGGAAGTGCTTGATGGCGACGTTGTCTTCAACGGTCGTGGCCAGCTGCAGGTAATCCGGGTTCGGCTTCTGGCAGAAGTACGGAGCCTCGAACAGTTCCTGGATCAGGATGATCTGCGCGCCTTTCGCCGCGGCCTCACGGACCAGCCGCTCAGCGGTCTCGATGTTGGCTTCAAGATCCCAGGAACAGGCCATCTGGGTGGCGGCGACGGTAACGATACGGCTCATGAATCATCTCCGGGGCAATTGCTTGAGGGTCGAGTGTGGCATCGACCAATGACAGAAATGGGAAGCTCCGGGTGTGGTGAGCCCACACCGGGGCAGTGGCGACTTTATAACCGATAAAAATCGGCTTTTAAAGCGACAAATACTCCACCCGTCTAAATTAACTCAATTAACCCAGATAATAATCGAACTTCAACGCTATCCCTGTGGGAGCGGGCTTGCTCGCGAAAGCGTCAGATCAGTCGACATCGATGTTGATGAGCGACCGCTTTCGCGAGCAAGCCCGCTCCCACAGGGGATGGGTGTTTACAGACCTTCTGCGAGAACCTTCGACAGCATATCCACGAAGAAATCCACGCTCTGACGCGAGGTCACCATCGGCGGTTTGATCTTGAGGATGTTCAGGTAATCGCCGGTCGGCTGCATGAAGATCCCCAGTTCGCGCAACCGATCACACAGCGCCGTGGTTTCTTCGGTCGCCGGTTCCAGGGTTTCGCGATTGCGGATCAACTCGACGCCCAGATAGAAACCGGAACCATGCACCGCGCCCATCAGCGGATGAATATCGATCAGCGCTTCAAGCCGTTCCTTGAAATACCCACCCACGACCTGAGCATTTTCCCAGAGCTTTTCTTCCTCCATCACATCCAGCACTGCCATGCCGATCTGGCAACTGACCGGGCTGCCGCCGGCCGACGAGAAGAAGTAACCCTCGGCTTCCAGCGCTTCGGCGATTTCCCGACGGGTGATCACCGCGCCCAACGGCTGGCCGTTGCCCATGCCTTTGGCCATGGTGATGATGTCCGGCACCACGCCTTGCTCTTCGAAGCCCCAGAAAAAGTTGCCCATGCGGCCGTAACCGACCTGCACTTCGTCGGCGATGCAGACACCGCCCTGGGCACGAACCAGCGCATAAACCTGCTTCAAATACCCTGGCGGCAGCGAGATACCGCCGGCATTGCCGTACACCGGCTCGCAGATGAAACCGGCCAGCTGACGCTTCTGCTCGGCAATTTTCGCCAGGTTGTGTTCGACGCTGCGCACGTAGTCCGGCGCGCTATCCGGTCCACGGAATTCGCCGCGATAGGTGTTCGGCGCGGTAACCGGATGCACCCAGTCCGGACGGCTGCTCAAGGCCTTCGGGTTGTCGGCAATCGAGGTCGAGACCGCGTCCGCGCCCACTGTCCAACCGTGATAGGCCTCCAGCACGCTGAGCATGTCGCGACCGCCGCTGTAGGCCCATGCCAGGCGGATTGCCAGGTCATTGGCCTCGCTACCACTGTTGACCAGAAACACTCGGTCCATGGAATCCGGCGACAGTTTCAGCAAACGCTCGGAGAACTCGGCAATCGCCGCGTAGTTGAAGCGCGAGTTGGTGTTGAGCAGCGACCACTGACGGCTGGCGACAGCAGCCATGCGCGGATGACCGTGGCCCAACACCGCGACGTTGTTGAGCATGTCGAGGTAGGAGCGACCCTGCATGTCGATCAAGTGATTGCGCCAGCCACGTTCGATGCGCGGCGGGTCGACGTAATAGTGCTTCTGGGTACGGGCGAAACTGGCGTCACGACGCGCCAGCAACGTCTGCGAATCGAGTTCTTCTTCGGCGTCACAGGCCAATCCCAGCAGCACCGCCGGTGACGGGCACAACGCTTGCCAGGCAGCCGCGCGGGACGGCGTGCAAAACAACGGCGCCGTGAACGAAGCGCCCCGGCACAACTGCACAATCAACGGCCCGCTGACGGAACCCAGCACCTGGCCTTTGACCAGCGCTGCGCCCGTGTGCAGCGACGGAGTCACGCCCCACAGGCGCACGCTCAATTGCGGGCCATCCAGTTGCAGCACGCCTGCCGCCGTCTGATGCAGCACCCCGGCAAATGGTGACTCGACCACCGTGCCGCGGGGCACTCGTAATTCGACGTGCAATGGGCAAGTGTCGGGTTCAGTGGCGCTGTCCGGTCGGGTGCGGGACAAGCGATATTGCCCATAACGACTGGCTGCCAGACCATGAGCCGCAGCAGCTTCGGTCAACAGACGTTGATCGATCCCCTCCTGCTCCCAGTTGCCGGCCTCAAAATGCGGACTGAGCACGCCCAGATCGATCAATGCAAACTCACGCCCCACCAAGCTCGGCAGCAGCGGCGCGAAGCCTTCGCTACCGATGCTCGGCAGACTCTGGCCGACCGAGGTAAGGATCGCCGCTTCCATCAACGCCAACGGCACCGATGTGGCGACACGGAAAATCTCCCATTCGTGGGTAAGATTGTCGCGGCTGTATTCATTGCCCGGATCAATGTTGACCTGCTGTTCGCCGCTGAGCACCAACACCGCCGCACGGGCGACGATCAGCGGCCAGAGCGCCAGTAGCTCTTCATGCGTGAGCGGATTGACAGCGTGATAGGCCTGGACCGCCGGCAAAATGTAGAAAGGATCGCCATCGGCGTGGTGCAGCAGCGCCGCACACGTCACCGACAGATCAGTGATGCGCCAGGTACGGACCAGGTCGCCGAAATCGATCACACCCTGCAATTGCCACTGGCGTTGCGAATCTCGCTGCCACACCACGTTGTCGTCGGTGATATCCATGTGAATGGCTTGCACCGGCAGCTTATCCACTAGCGGCTGCAAATGACGCTCGGCCTGTTCAGCCGCATCGGCAATCAGCCGGCGTTGCAGGTCGTCGTTGATGACCGGCAGCAAATGCGCGATCAGCGCGTTGGCGTGGCGGGCGTCCCATTGAAGGGTGCGCTCGAGGCCCGGATGGTCGAAGCCGGCCAGGGCCAGGTCCATTTCACCGCAGAGCCGACCGAAACCGGCCACCACTGAACCGGGCAGATGATCCAGGTGTGTGAGCGACCGGCCTTCGATGTAATCGAGCAGGCGCACATGCACCGGTTGGCCGCCGACTTCCAGGGAGAGAAGGTCTGCACCGTTTTTAGCGGGAATCACTCGCGGCACATGCACATCAGGGTGTTCACCCAAATGCTTGAGCCCGGCGTGCTGGGCGTGCAGCTCCTGCGCCGAGTAATCGCCACGGCAGATTTTCAGGACAAAACGCCCCTCGTCGCTGTCAACCAGATAGTTAAGATCCTGCTGGCTACCAAGGGCCTGCAACCTTCCACTCAGCCCGTAATGTCCCTTCAACAGCTCAAGCGCTTGCACCGCAGACACTTGCGGGCTGGGCAAACTGGCGCGATGAATCAACGTGGCGAGCGGCATACAACGACCCCTGAAGTTTTATTAGGCGCTTATATCGCCACTGCTTGGGGCGATACGCAACCCCCCTTCAAGCCTGCAACCTCTCTATTGAACTTTCCTAATCTCGGATTGCCTTCCACTGGGGGAAACAAGCTACATCGGCTGCACGAAAAGAATGCGCCCGGCAGATGATCAACGTAGCCTTCCTGACAAGGCCTTTTTTCATCGTGGATAATGAAATTTTATTCACGTCAATGAAAACGGACGGACAGTGCCTATAGTCCAAGCACTGGTACTTCGGCGAAGCGAATGTAGCGAACGATGGCTCGGATTAAGACCATTGGAGATACAAAACCTTCAGCACCTGAATCACGGCCCACTCGCGCCCGCCGCCACTTTGCGCAAGAATGACGCCCATCAACGCCAATTGCTGGAGAAAGACCATGAAAGTAGTCACCACCGATCTGCCCGGTGTTCTGATCATCGAACCCAAGGTATTTGGTGACGAGCGCGGTTTCTTCTATGAAAGCTTCAATGCCAAGGCTTTCAAAGAAATGACTGGCCTGGAGACGAATTTCGTTCAAGACAATCATTCCCGCTCGCAAAAAGGCGTATTGCGTGGCCTGCATTACCAACTGGAAAACACTCAGGGCAAATTGGTTCGCGTCACAGCCGGTGAAGTACTCGACGTGGTGGTGGACATTCGCCGCAGTTCGCCACATTTCGGCAAGTGGGTGGCCGTGCGTCTGTCCGCCGAGAACCATCGTCAAATGTGGGTCCCGGAGGGTTTCGCCCACGGTTTCGTGGTGCTGAGCGAGTTCGCCGAATTCCTCTACAAAACCACCGACTACTACACCCCGTCCGCCGAGCGCAGCATTCGCTGGGACGATCCGGACCTGGCCATCGATTGGCAACTGGATGAAGCACCGCAACTGTCCGGCAAAGATCAGGCTGCCGCGTTCTTCAAGGACGCTGAAGTCTTTTCCTGAAACACCGTCTGAATCTTCGCCGCACAGGCGTACCTGACCCACGGCGCGCAGACTGCGCCCGCAAGCCTAGGCATAATGCGCCTGTACCCACAGGCGCTCGATGCTCATGACTCCAACCCTCCCCCGCAGACCCCGCTGGCGCAGCCTGGCCCTGCTCGCACTGTGCCTTGCGCCGTTGCTGTGGCCGCTGGAGCATCTGGCCGAGCGTTACTACCGCAGCGAGCTGGCCGGGCAGAACCGTCAGACGCTCGACCTTTACGTCGCCAACCTGCTGGGCACCCTGCACCGTTATGAAGTGTTGCCGCAGATCCTCGGCGATCTGCCAGCCCTGCGAGCCGTCCTCGGCGCGCCCGACGATGGCGTCACCCAGGGCAACGCCAACCGTTTATTGAAAAACATCAGCGCCCAGACCGGCGCCGAAGTCATGTATCTGATGGACACCACGGGCAAGACCCTGGCCGCGTCCAATTGGGACAAACACGACAGTTTCGTCGGGCGTAATTTTTCTTTCCGGCCGTACTTCAGCGAAGCCATGGCCGGGCGACTTGGGCGTTTTTTCGGTTTGGGCACGACCTCGGCCAAGCGCGGCTATTTCTTCGCCGCCGCCGTGCGTAACGGCGAAAAGATCATCGGCGTGCTGGTGGTCAAGGTTGACCTGGACCACACCGAAAGCCTCTGGGGCAAAACCCCGGAACAACTGCTGCTGACCGACCATAACGGCGTGGTCATTCTCACGTCGCGGCCCGAGTGGCGATTCCGCTCGACCCGCCCGTTGGGCGAAGAGGAACGCAAGGCTATTACTGCGATTCAACCTTATCCGACCCGTGATCCCAAACCATTGCGGCTCAACCCCAACGCCTGGCTGACACAAACCCAGCCCATCGCAGAAACCGGTTGGAACGTCAGCATCCTCGCCCCACGCACTTTGATCGATCGCCCGGTACGCACGGTCGTCGCCATCGGCGGCGCGACGTTGTTGGTGTTGATGTTGCTGCTGGGTCTGATGATGCAGCGACGCCGTCATTACCTCGAACGAATCGCCTTCGAAGCCAAGGCCCGTCGCGAACTGGAAGGTCGGGTAGCCGAGCGGACCAGCGACCTCGAAGGCCTCAACCGTCGATTGAAACAGGAAGTGCTGGAGCGCGAACAGGCCCAGCAAGAGCTGGTTCGCGCTCAGGATGATCTGGTGCAGGCCGGCAAACTGTCGGCCCTTGGCACCATGTCGGCGAGCATCAGCCACGAACTCAATCAACCGCTGGCGGCGATCCGCAGCTACGCAGAAAACGCCGAAGTACTGCTCGATCATCAGCGCACCGATGATGCGCGCGGCAACCTCAAGCTGATCAGCGAACTGACCGGGCGCATGGCCTCGATCATCGCCCACCTGCGCGCCTTCGCCCGGCGCGATCGCCACGCCCCGGAAAGCGTCGCCCTGCAACCGGCGCTGGACGATGCGCTGGCGCTGCTGGCCAAGCGTCGACGCAGCATGGAGGTCGAGCTGATCCGCGACTTGCCGGCCGCCACCCTGTGGGTCGAGGCCGGGGAAACCCGTCTGCGTCAGGTGCTCGGCAATCTGCTGGCCAACGCCCTGGACGCCCTGACGGAAAAAGGCCCGCCGCGTAAGCTCTGGTTGAGTGCCCAATCCACTGCCGACGGCGTCAATCTGTACATTCGCGACAATGGCCCCGGGTTCTGCCTGGAGGCACTTGGCCGCGCCAGCGAGCCCTTCTACACCACCAAGACCCGCACTCAGGGGCTTGGGTTAGGGCTGGCGATTTGCGAAACCCTGATGCGCGCCTTCGGTGGTGAACTGTCGTTCTCCAACCACAAGGAAGGTGGCGCCCTGATTACCCTGAAGCTGCGTGCAGGCGCACCGGGTGTGAGCCTGCAACCGTCCGAGGACCGAAGTGCATGACCATCGACAACCGCATCCAGGTCGTGCTGATCGACGACGATCCGCACCTGCGTCAGGCCCTGGGCCAGACCCTGGACCTCGCCGGCCTGAAAATCCTGCCACTGGCCGAAGCCAAGGGCCTGGCCGCACAACTGGAGCGCGACTGGCCCGGCGTGGTGGTCAGTGACATCCGCATGCCGGGCATGGACGGTCTTGAACTGCTGACTGAACTGCATGCCCAGGACCCGGAACTGCCGGTGCTGCTGATCACCGGTCACGGCGATGTGCCGCTGGCGGTGCAGGCCATGCGCGCCGGGGCTTATGACTTTCTGGAAAAACCCTTCGCCAGCGACGCCCTGCTCGACAGTGTGCGCCGCGCCCTGGCCCTGCGCCGGCTGGTGCTGGACAACCGCAGCCTGCGTCTGGCCCTGAGCGATCGCAATGAACTGAGCACCCGATTGGTCGGGCAATCGGCGCCGATGCTGCGCCTGCGCGAGCAGATCGGTGCATTGGCGGCGACCAAGGCCGATGTGCTGATCCTTGGCGAAACCGGCGCTGGCAAAGAAGTTGTCGCACGTGCATTGCACGATCTGTCTAGCCGTCGTAACGGTCCGTTCGTGGCGATCAATGCCGGCGCCCTGGCCGAGTCGGTGGTAGAAAGCGAACTGTTCGGTCACGAGCCCGGCGCCTTTACCGGCGCGCAAAAGCGCCGCATCGGCAAGTTCGAATTCGCCAATGGCGGCACGTTGTTTCTTGATGAAATCGAAAGCATGAGCCTGGACGTGCAGGTGAAATTGCTGCGCTTGCTGCAAGAGCGGGTGGTCGAGCGCTTGGGCGGTAATCAGCTGATCCCGTTGGACATCCGCATCATCGCCGCAACCAAGGAAGACCTGCGTCAATCCGCCGATCAGGGCCGCTTCCGTGCCGACTTGTATTACCGTCTGAACGTCGCACCGCTACGTATTCCGCCGCTGCGTGAGCGCGGCGAAGATGCGCTGATGCTGTTCCAGCATTTCGCCGATGAAGCCAGCGCTCGTCACGGTCTGCCACCCCACGAGTTGCAACCGGGCCAACGCGCGCTGCTGCTGCGCCACACTTGGCCGGGTAACGTGCGGGAATTGCAGAACGCCGCCGAACGCTTTGCCTTGGGCCTGGAACTGGCATTGGACAATAACGCAGCGGATGGCGCTGTCGGCATGACGGTCGACGTGGTCAGCGGCGGTCTCAGCGAACAAGTGGAAAACTTCGAGAAGAGCTTGATCGCCGCCGAACTGGCACGCTCTCACAGCTCGGTGCGCAGCCTCGCCGAAGCTCTTGGCATCCCACGCAAGACCTTGCACGACAAACTGCGCAAGCACGGGCTGAACTTCGCCGACAGTGGCAGCAGCCACACCGACGAACCCGATTGAGCTACCGTCAAAACATCATCTTCAAAAAAGAGATCCGTGCATGAGCCGCGACAGCCGTCATCTGGAATCAGTCCTCCATCGCGACATTCCCCTTACGCGGGACATGGGCCTCAAAGTACTCGATTGGCACGACCAGCAACTGCGTTTGCACTTGCCGCTGGAGGCCAACGTCAATCATAAAAGCACGATGTTTGGCGGCAGCCTGTATTGCGGCGCGGTGCTGGCCGGTTGGGGTTGGCTGCATTTGCGTTTGCGTGAAGAAGGGGTTGAAGGCGGGCACATCGTGATTCAGGAAGGACAGATCAGCTATCCGCTGCCGGTGACCATGGACGCGACAGCGATTTGCCATGCGCCGAGTGCAGCGGTGTGGAAGAAGTTTTTGGCGATGTATAAGCGATATGGACGGGCGCGGTTGACACTGCATTCCCGGATCGTAAATACGGACAGTGATGACGATGCGGTGAAGTTTACGGGGCAGTACGTACTCCACCGCTAAAGCAAAAGATCGCAACCTCGTTTCACTCGACAGCTCCTACAGAGAAACGCGTCCCCCTGTAGCAGCTGTCGAGTGAAACGAGGCTGCGATCTTTTGATCTTTACGCCCGCGCCAACGCCAACAGTTTTTCCCGCCACGCAGCCTTCGCCGGCAGCGCCAGGAAAAACGCATTCAACAACGATTCCCGCGCCGGATAACTAAACGGCGCACCGCTTAAATCCAGCACCTCACCGCCAGCCCCTTCCAGCACGCCTTGCGCCGCCGCCGTGTCCCACTGCGAAGTCGGCGCCAAGCGCGGATAACAATCCGCCGCCCCTTCCGCCAACAAACAGAACTTCAGCGAACTGCCGATATTGGCCAATTGCAGTTCACCCAGACTGTCGCTCAACCCGGCCAGCAGGCGCTCCTGCTCAGGACTCGAATGCCGACGACTGGCAACCACCGTAAACGCCTCACCTGCGGCTGGCACGTCGCGAACCTGAATCGGCGAAGGCGCCGCGTCTTTATCGCCACGCCACGCCCCCAGCCCCGCACCACCGACGTAGAAGCGCCCGTTGGTCGGCATCGACACCACGCCAAACACCACACGCCCCTGCTCGATCAGCGCGATGTTGACGGTAAATTCTTCGCTGCCAGAGATGAATTCCTTGGTCCCGTCCAGCGGGTCCACCAGCCACCAACGCTGCCACCCAGCGCGCACGCTCTGGGGAATGTTGGCGTCTTCTTCGGACAGCACCGGGATGCTCGGGTCCAGCGCCGTCAACCCGGCCAGGATCACATGGTGAGCAGCCATGTCGGCGGCCGTCACCGGGGAATCATCGGATTTTGCAGTCACGGCGACGTTGGCACGCCAGAACGGCAAAATCGCTGCACCGGCTTTCAGCGCCAGTTCAACAACAGGCGCCATCAACGGATGGGGGAAAATCATGGCTGGAACACTCCACGCTGAGTCAGTAGATCACGGGCCAGATAAAGCGCTGCCAATGCACGACCCTCAGTGAATCGCGGGTTCTGGGCCAGGGCCGACAACTCTCGCAGGTTGATTTTGTCCACGCCCATCGGCTCGGGCTCATCGCCTTCAAGGCTTTCTTCATACAGATCGGTGGCCAACACCACCTGGATCTTCTGGCTCATGTAACCGGGCGACAACGACAACTCAGTCAGATGCTCCAGTTGCCGCGCGCCATACCCGGCCTCTTCCTTGAGCTCCCGCTCGGCCGCCGCCAGCACGTCCTCGCCCGGCTCGATCAAGCCTTTGGGCAAGGACAGCTCATATTCATCGGTGCCGCCGCAATACTCTTCAACCAGCACCGCGTGGTCCGCATCCAGCATCGCCACAATCATCACCGCGCCATAACCGGCGCCCTTGCCCACCAGTCGCTCATACGTGCGCTCCACGCCATTGGAAAAGCGCAACTTCAGCTCTTCGACGCAGAACAAACGGCTGGTGGCGACGATCTCGCGGGCGAGGATGGTGGGTTTCTGGCGCATGAAAAGCTCCTTGGCGTGAACGCGTTACTATACCCGGCCTATCCTGATTGTTTACCTCGGATATCTTTTTACCGCTGGAGAAGTTTTTTATGTCCCTGCTGCCCTGGCGCGACATCGACACCGTTCTGCTGGATATGGACGGCACGCTGCTGGACCTGCACTACGACAACCATTTCTGGATGGAGCACCTGCCCCAGCGTTACGCCGAATTGCACGGGGTGAGCCGGGCCATGGCCGAGATGGAATTGCAGCCGTTGTTCGAACGCAACGCCGGCCAGTTGCAGTGGTATTGCCTGGATTTCTGGAGCGCCGAGCTCAAACTGCCAGTGCGCGAACTGAAACTGGAAACCGCGCACCTGATCGCCTTGAGACCGGATGCGGACACCTTTTTGGCCGCCATCAAACAGGCGGGCAAGCGCGTGGTGCTGATCACCAATGCACACCGTGATTCGCTGTCATTGAAACTGGAAAGAATCGAACTGGCGCCGTACTTCGAGCGGTTGATCAGCTCGCATGATTACGGTTTCGCCAAGGAAAACCCACAGTTCTGGGATGCCTTGCAGGCGGACATCGGCTTTGATCCGGCACGCAGTCTGTTTATCGACGATACGTTGCCGATCCTGCGCAGCGCGCGGAATTTTGGGGTGGCGCATCTGTTGGCCGTGAGTGAGCCGGACAGCCGTAAAGGGCCGAAGGACACGGCCGAGTTTGCGGCGGTGGGGGATTATCGGGAGTTGATTGCAGGCCTTTGAGACCGAGGTGCCTGCTTCGCGAGCAAGTCGAATCGTCGCACCGCCGCTCCCACACGGATCTGCGTCGTACACAAATGATGTGTTCACTGGAGATCAAATGTGGGAGCGGCGGTGCGACGATTCGACTTGCTCGCGAAGGCCATCACACGGTCTTAAGGGTTATTCAGGAATACGCAACGACTGCCCCGGATAGATCTTGTCCGGGTGAGACAGCATCGGCTTGTTGGCCTCGAAGATTTTGTTGTACTTGTTGGCGTCGCCATACTCAGCCTTGGCAATCGCGCTGAGGGTGTCGCCCTTTTTCACGGTGACGAACCGCGCGGCCTGAGCAACCGGACCCGTTACGGTGATCTGGTCATCCACGCTACCGACACCGGCAATATTGCCCACCGCCAGCAGGATTTTTTCCTTCTCTTCCTGACTGCCGACTTCGCCGGTCACGGTGACTTTGTCGCCCTCCACCGTCGCCTGCACATTCGGGTTACCCAGGCCGACCTTGCTGATGTGTTCCTTCAACTGCTCGCTGGCATTTGCGTTGCCTGGCGTCAGCAGATCGATAAGTTTTTCACCTGCTTCTTTCACAAAGCTAAAAATACTCATGGTGCGCTCTCCTTGGGTTTTGGGTTCCAGACGCAAAAGCCTAGACCAAGGCTGTCACTTGCGGTTCCAACCCGACCAATGACGCCGCTTCCCCCCAAGCGCTAGAATCCGCACCTTCCCGCGCCCTGGAGCGAAGATGGACATCAAGCAACTGAAATTCCTCATCGCCCTCGACGAAACCCGGCATTTCGGCCAGGCCGCTGCGCGTTGTCACATCACCCAGCCGACCCTGTCCATGCGCCTGCGCAGCCTCGAAGAAGAACTCGAGCTGCCGCTGGTCAATCGCGGGCAGCGCTTCGAAAGTTTCACCGCACCGGGTGAGCGGGTGCTGGCGTGGGCGCGCACCGTGCTGGCGGCCTACGACGGCTTGCAGGCCGAAGCGGCTGCCTGTCGCGGCAATCTGGTCGGTACGTTGCGTCTGGGCGTGGTGCCGCTGTCGAGCTTCGATCCGCTGCCATTGATGCAACGCTTGCACGCCGAACACCCGAACCTGCGCTTCGAACTCTCGGCCCTGAGCTCTGAACAGATCCTGGAACAACTGGCAAACAATCGCCTGGACCTCGGCGTTTCGTACCTGGAGCGACTGGACGGCGAACGCTTCGACTCCCTGGCGTTCAGCGAAACCCGCATGGGCCTGCTCTACGATCAGCGCTTCTTCAGTTTCGGCGAAGCGCCGCTGAGTTGGGAGTCGCTGATCGAACTGCCGCTGGGCATGCTCACCAGCGGCATGCATTTTCGGCAGTCCATCGACCACAATTTCCACAGTCGCGGCCTCACCCCGCAGCCGTTGCTGCAGACCGATGCCGTCCACCAATTGTTACAAGCCGTGCACGGCGGATTCTGCTGCGCCGTGATGCCGCTGGACGGAGGCCTGGAAAAACTCACCGATCATTTGCGCCTGCACCCCATCGAAAATGCCCAGACCCTCGCCCGGCTGGGCCTGATCATGCGACGCAGCGCCCCGCGTTCGGCGCTCGCGGAAGCCTGTTTCGCAATTCTTCAGCAATCGCTGCCGAGCTCTTGATCGACGCCATCTATCGGTAGATCAGTATTAGCGATTAGACGCGACAAGTTGACGCGCCTAGGCTTAAAGCAGCCTAAACCGTCGGTGATGCCTCATGAACGCCAAGCACCCTGTCTGCGCGGCGCCAGCTCTCGAAACGCCAGCGCCCGCCGCAAGCCAGACGTACAGTTACTGCGACCTTCAAGACACCGAATCAGCCAGCACCGCGCTGGCCGAAGAAGTCGCGTTGGCGATCGCTTATAACGGTATCAGTCAGGCGGTCATGTTGGTGACGCCAACGGACCTCGAAGACTTCATCGTCGGCTTCAGCCTCGGCAGCGGCATCATCGAAGACGCCTGCGATATCTATGACCTGCAACTCAGCGGCTCGGGTTCAGCGCAATACGCGCAAGTGACCATCGCCAACCGCGCCTTCTGGAACCTCAAGCAACAGCGTCGGCAAATGGCTGGCACCAGCGGTTGCGGACTCTGCGGAGTGGAAGCGGTGGAGCAGGCATTGCCAGACCTCAAGGTGTTGCCCGGCGCACCCTTGCCGCCCGCCGAATGGCTCGATGGTTTGCGTCAGCGCATCGGTGCGTTCCAGCCTCTTGGCCAATACTCCGGCGCGGTGCACGCCGCCGTGTTCATGAACAGTCAGGGCCAATTGCTGATGGGTCGCGAAGACATTGGCCGACACAACGCACTCGACAAGCTGATTGGCGGACTGATCCGACAAAAGATCCCGACCACCGGCGGGCTGGTGATTGTCACCAGCCGTTGCAGTCTCGAATTGATCCAGAAAGTGTTGCGCGCAGGTATCCAGACCCTGGTCAGCCTGTCGTCGCCCACGGGCCTTGCCGTGCAATGGGCCCGTCGCCACAACCTCAATCTCATCCACCTGCCGCAGAAAAGTGCGCCGCGGGTCTACAGCCCTGCGACGGAGAACCAAGCGTGAGTCAACATCGTCAAGCCGACCAGAAACCCGTTCCGCGCTATAAGCCCTACAAAGGCCCGGCCGGTGGCTGGGGCGCGCTGGCCAGCGTCGCCCGGGCCTGGTTGACCAGCGACAACGCGCTGAAAAACCTGCGCATGATGCTTAAAACCAACAAGAACGGCGGGTTCGACTGCCCCGGCTGCGCCTGGGGCGATTCCAATGAGGCCGGCATGGTGGCGTTCTGCGAGAACGGCGCCAAAGCAGTGAACTGGGAAGCGACCAAACGCCGTGTCGACGGTGCGTTCTTTGCCAAACACAGCGTCAGTTCGTTGCTGGAGCAAAGTGACTATTGGCTGGAATATCAGGGTCGTCTGACCGAGCCATTAAGCTATGACGCCGAAACCGATCGCTACAAGCCGATCAGCTGGGAAGCTGCGTTCTCCTTGATCGCCAAACATTTGCAGGGCCTGTCGAGCCCGGATCAGGCCGAGTTCTACACCTCGGGCCGCGCCAGCAACGAAGCGGCGTACCTGTATCAATTGTTCGTGCGTGCCTATGGCACCAATAACTTCCCCGATTGCTCGAACATGTGCCACGAGGCCAGCGGTGTGGCCATGGCGCAAAGTGTCGGCGTCGGCAAAGGCACCGTCACCTTCGACGACTTCGAACACGCCGACGCGATTTTTGTCTGGGGTCAGAACCCTGGCACCAACCACCCACGGATGCTCGAACCGCTGCGCGAAGCGGTGAAACGCGGCGCTCAGGTGGTATGCATCAACCCTTTGAAGGAGCGCGGCCTGGAACGCTTCCAGCACCCGCAACACGCGATCGAAATGCTCACCAACGGCGACAAGCCGACCAACACCGCGTATTTCCGTCCGGCATTGGGCGGCGACATGGCGATCCTGCGCGGCATGGCCAAGTTCCTGCTGCAGTGGGAGCGTGACGCACAGAAGGCGGGTGAGCCTGCCGTATTCGACCACGACTTCCTCAATGAACACAGTGCCAACGTGCTGGAATACCTGGGTATCGTCGACGACACCTCGTGGGAGCAGATCGTCCATCAATCCGGACTGACGCTGGTTGAAATCGAGCAAGCGGCGCGGATGTACGCCAAAGGCAAGAACGTGATCATGTGCTGGGCGATGGGCATCACACAGCATCGCCATTCGGTGGCGACCATCCAGGAAATCGCCAATCTGATGTTGCTGCGCGGCAACATCGGCCGGCCCGGCGCCGGTCTGTGCCCGGTGCGCGGCCACAGTAACGTGCAGGGCGACCGGACCATGGGCATCAACGAACGTCCGCCGGCGGCGTTCCTCGATTCCCTGGAGCGTCGCTTCAAGTTCAAGGTGCCGCGTGAAAACGGTCACAACGTGGTCGAGGCGATCCATGCCATGGCCGACGGCCGCGCGAAAGTCTTTATCGGTCTGGGCGGCAATTTCGCCCAAGCCACCCCGGACAGCTCACGGACCTTCCAGGCCCTGAGCAACTGCGACCTGACCGTGCAAATCAGCACCAAGCTCAACCGTAGCCATTTGGCGCACGGTAAAGACGCGTTGATCCTGCCGTGCCTGGGTCGCACCGACATCGACATCCAGACCGAAGGCCCGCAAGCGGTGACCGTCGAAGACTCGTTCAGCATGGTTCACGCCTCCAACGGCCAGTTGCAGCCGCTGTCGAACCAGATGCGCTCTGAGCCGTCGATCATTGCCGGCATCGCCGCCGCGACCCTGGGCAGCAAACCGGTGGACTGGAACTGGCTGGTGGCCGATTACCGGCGCATCCGCGACCTGATCTCCGACACCGTTGTGGGTTTCCAGGACTTCAACGAGAAGATCCAGAACCCGGGCGGGTTCTACCTCGGCAACAGCGCCGGTGCTCGCCGCTGGAATACCGCGTCGGGGCGCGCCAATTTCCGTCCGAACATCCTGCCTGAAGACCTGGTGCACGAACGCACTCGCGCCACCGGCGTATTGCCGGACCTGATCATGCAGTCGATGCGCTCTCACGATCAGTACAACACCACGATTTATGGGCTTGATGACCGCTATCGCGGCGTGAAAGGTCAGCGTGATGTGTTGTTCGTCAACGAAGCCGACATCATTCGCCTGGGGTTCAAGCCGGGGCAGAAGGCTGACATCGTTTCGATCTGGGATGATGGCCGTGAGCGTCGGGTGAAGGGCTTTACGCTGCTGGCGTTTGATATTCCTGCCGGGCAAGCGGCGGCTTACTATCCGGAAGTGAATCCGCTGGTGCCGCTGGAAAGCACCGGGGATGGCAGCCATACACCGACGTCGAAGTTTGTGGCGATCCGGTTGGAAGCGGCGAGTGAAACCAGGTTGATCATGGCCAAGTCGGCTTGACGCGTCGTCTGATATGGCCTCTTCGCGAGCAAGCCCGCTCCCACATTCAATCTCAGTTGTACGCAAAATCTGTGTTCGCTGAAGATCGAGTGTGGGAGCGGGCTTGCTCGCGAAAGCGGTGGATCATTCAACGAAACTTCCTGAGCCAGAACTTTCCAAACGCCCACAAAAAAGGCCGTTTTGCATGAAAACGGCCTATCCGAAGTAGTTAAAGACCGGCGAAAAACACTTAAGTTCCGGCTAAAAAACAGTAACTTATAGAAATGTGCTCAAGTCGTGTTACTCGTCGGATTTCGATTGTCACGACCATGACACAGCCTCAGGATCGCGCCGTCATCCCCTTGAGGTTCCTCTAATGAAGTTCTCCTCGATTCTCTTGTTGTCCCTTGGCCTGGTCAGTGGCTTCGCTTCTGCTGGCGGCACCACCGAAGCAGGTGTGGGCGGCGCATTGGGCGGGGTTCTGGGCTCGGTCGTCGGTCAGTCATTAGGCGGCAGTACAGGTTCCACCATTGGCGCGGCCCTGGGCGGCGCGGGTGGTAGCGCAGTCGGCGCAGACAAACGCAGCCGTGGCGAAGCAGCCATTGGCGGTGCGTTGGGCGCAGCAGGCGGTAACGTGGTCGGCCGCAGCATGGGCGGCACCACCGGCAGCCTGATCGGCTCCGCAGCAGGCGGCGGTGCCGGTGGCGCGCTGGGTAACTACATGGGCAACAAGAGCGATGATGACGATGATGATGATCGTCGTTCCTATCGTGGCGGCCATGGTGATCGTCGTTACTACCGTGACGACCATCCAGGTCGTGGCCATGCCTACGGCCATCGCAAGCATCACCATCGCTATCGCGACTGAGGCTTGAATCGCCTCGTTTGCCGATGCATCAAAAAATCGCAGCCCAAGGGCTGCGATTTTTTTTGCCCGTCAAACCACCAACCGCTGCAGCGCCCCGCGCAACCCGGCAGGAATCGCCACCGGCTCATTAGAGACCCGATCCACAAACACATGCACAAAGCGCCCTGCCGCGCAGGCTTCGTCTTCCCCGGCCTTGAACACCGCCAGCTCGTATTGCACCGAACTGTTGCCCAACTTGCCCACCCGCAAACCGATTTCTATCCGGTCCGGGAAGGCAATGGACGCGAAATAATCGCAGGCCGAACTCACTACAAAGCCAACCACTTCGCCATCATGGATATCCAGACCGCCGACTTCGATCAGGTAGGTGTTCACTGCCGTGTCGAAGAAGCTGTAGTAGGTAACGTTGTTGACGTGACCATAAGCGTCGTTGTCGTGCCAGCGGGTGGTGATGGGTTGGAAGTGGGGGTAGTCGGTGCGTTGAGTCATGGGTTCTCGCCTTGAGGATCGATCGAACAGGTGAAGTTTACCGATCCGCAAACCCTTTACCCACCGCCGCCAGCTCCCCGATCAATCGAGCCGGTGCCCACTGATCACCCTGCTTGGTTTCCAGCTGCAACAATCGCTGATGAATATCCTCCAATCCTTGTTGGTCCGCCCAGGCCATCGGCCCGCCCTTGTCCGCTGGGAAGCCGTAGCCATTGAGGTACACCAGATCGATGTCGTGCGCCGATTCGGCAATCCCTTCCTGGAGAATCTTTGCACCCTCGTTGACCAATGCCAGCAAGCAGCGCTCCAGAATCTCCTCAGGCCCGATCTCGCGACGCTGGAAGCCCAACCCTTCGCTAACCTTCAACACCAGCGCATCGACTTCAACGTCGTGCTCAGCCTGGCGACTGCCCGGCTCATAGTGGTAATAGCCATTGCCACTCTTCTGGCCGAAACGACCCAATTCGCACAGACGATTGTCCACCTGAACCTCAGGCGCATCCTGCCCTTTGCCGGCCAACTGCCGAGCGCGCCACTCCAGATCGATGCCGACCACGTCGTACATGCGGAACGGCCCCATGGCGAAACCAAAACCTTGCAGTGCCGCATCGACCTGATAGGGATAAGCGCCTTCGAGCAACATCTTGCGCGCTTCGAGTACATACGGATGCAACATGCGGTTGCCGATGAAACCGTGGCAGTTGCCCGACACCACGCTGACCTTGCCCATGCGCTTGCCCAGTGCCAGAGCAGCCTCAAGCACCGCCGGTGAAGTCTGCGCACCCCGAACGATTTCCAGCAGCTTCATGATGTGCGCCGGGCTGAAGAAGTGCAGGCCCAGGACCTGTTGCGGACGGCGAGTGGCCGTGGCGATGGCATCGATATCCAGCGCCGAGGTATTGCTGGCCAGAATGGCTTCGGGTTTGAGCAGACCGTCCAGTTCACGGAAGATTTTCTGCTTGAGTTCGAGGTTTTCGTACACTGCTTCAATGACCAGATCGACATCGCAGATCGCCGCGTAGTCAGCAGCAGCCGTTACCCGCGCTATGCGAGCGTCCGCTTCGACCTGATCGATCCGTCCCTGACGCACGTTGTGGGCATAGGTGTCCGCCACGGTAGCCAGCGCCTGCTCAAGCATCTGTGGATTGTTATCGACCCACTGCACCGGGACGCCGGCGTTGGCCAGACACATGACAATGCCACGGCCCATGGTGCCGGCGCCAATGGCAGCGGCGCGCAGAATAGTGAACGTTGTCTGGCTCATAGTTGTTCTCTTGTTGGCGATCCAAAGACAGCCTTCACCATAGTCAGCTACCGCGCACTTTTGAAATTTATTCCTGTGATGAGCAACATTCAGCGGATGGATTTACGCCGGCAAATGCGCCTCGGCCCACGTCCGGACCTCGGCATATGGATAATCCTCCAGCGCCGCAAACCCGGGAATCGACCGTGCCTTGAGCTTGGTGAACAGCGGCACGCCGATGCCGCACAAAAACCGCGTCACGCGTTCCGCCGACGGAACGTTGCCGGTGTGCTGCTCATGCCTGTGGATAAAATCACCGCACAACACCTCGAAGTTTTTATCCACAAGCGCCGGAAATTCCGGTGGCGCGGGTAATCGCGCCACATCCCCGTGACACACCGAACAATGCCCGCACTGCTGTGGCGCGTTTTCATCGCCGAAGTACTCGGCCAGGCGATAACCCAGGCAATGGTCCGTGGCAAACAGATCCAGCATGGCGTGAATCCGCGCGATCTCGGTGTGCTCGTGCCGGGTGAAGTAGGCGTGTAGCTCTTCGCTTAGTGCTTGGGCATCAAAGTCCGTTTGCAGCAGGCTGTAGACCTCAGTCATCTGCTTGCTTTCGAGTTCGACCCAGCCCTTCTCCTGGAAATAATCCAGCGCCTTCACCACGCGATTACGCTCGGCCTGATGCTGTTCATACAGCGCGTCGAAATTCACCGTGGCCCAGGTCCGTGCGCGGCTCGAGGTCTGGATGATCGCCGCGACGAAGTCCTTGCGCTCACCCTCGAAGCGGGCCAGCAAAGCCTCGGGTTCCTGCAAGTATTTGAAGCGGTATTCGGCGTAATAGGCGTAACGCGGCGCGATAATTCCGCGCAGCTCCAATTGCACCAGTAAGGTCTTGAGCGGCAATTGGCGGATGTTGCTTTGGTCCGCCAACGGCCCCAACAGAAACTCCCACTGCCCCTCGGGCGCGGCGGCTTGCAACTCGTCGAGCACATAGCGGATGCCGTCCAGTTCGGGCGTGTCGCCGTAGACGAAATTTTCCAGCACGTTGAGGCTGTCGCGGTTGGCCAATACCAGGCAGTCGGATGGCTGCCCGTCACGCCCGGCGCGACCGATTTCCTGGCTGTAGTTCTCGATGGATTTGGGCAGATCGAAATGCACCACGTTGCGGATGTCGCTTTTGTCGATGCCCATGCCGAACGCGATGGTGGCAACGATGCAATTGGACTGCCCGCCCATGAACCGGCGCTGGATTGCTTCGCGCTGTTCGTGGGGCAGACCGGCGTGATAGGCCTCGGCCTGAATGCCGTTGCGGTTCAGGTGTTCGGCGATGTGCTCGGCAGTTTTCTGCAGGGTGACGTAGACAATGCTGGGCTGGTCAGGACGCTGACTCATCCACTCGACAAGGCGTCGGCGCTTGTCCTGACCACGCACCGGCTCGACCAACAGATTGAGGTTCGGCCGATAGAAACCGGTGGTCACCACATCGTCGGGGGCGATGGCGAACTTGGCCTCCATGTCAGCGATCACCTTGGGTGTCGCAGTGGCGGTCAGCAGTAGCGCCTGAGGGATGTTGAACTGGCGCTGATAGTCGGGGAGCTTGAGGTAGTCGGGGCGAAAGTTGTGGCCCCACTCCGAGATGCAGTGCGCCTCGTCCACCACCAGCAACGAGATCGGCACCTGCTGCAAGAAATTGCGGAAACGTTCGTTCTTCAAGCGCTCCACGGAGATCATCAAAATCTTCAGCTCCCCAGACTTGGCCCGAGCCATCACGTCGCTGGCGTCATCGCGGCTCTGGGCCGAATCGATACTGCCCGCCGCAATGCCATGGCGCTGCAAGAACGCCAGTTGGTCCTGCATCAACGCCAGCAGCGGCGAGACCACCAATGTCAGGTGCGGCAGCAGCAAGGCTGGCAATTGATAACAAAGGGACTTGCCCGAGCCGGTGGGGAAAATCGCCGCCGCCGAACGCCCGGCCAACACCGCGCTGACCGCCGCTTCCTGGCCGGGCCGAAACTGTGGATAACCGAAAACCTGTTCCAGGGTGTTGTGCATAAGCTGTCACTCCGTTGACCGCTGCGAAGCCCAAAGCCTAGCCGGCAAACGCAGCGAGTCGAGAAAAGGTCGGGGACCAAAACGATACGGGATGATACAGCGGATGGCGCGATGGAATTAGAAGGCTTGAGGAATGGGGCGGCTGTCAGATCGCTATCGCGAGCAAGCTCGCTCCCACAGTTGATCTTCGGTGAACTCAGGTTTTTTGTGCAACCCGGAACCATTGTGGGAGCGAGCTTGCTCCGGGCGGCGTTCCGACGAAGAGGCCAGAGAAATCAATGCAAAACTAAAAGCGAACTCACGGCACCAACACCGCCACGCGCAGCTGCTCATTCAGTGCCTGCTCGTGAAACACCTGGCTCTTGCTCGCCCAAATGGCATGCGCCGGGCTGATTTCGCCGGTGAAGGCCGCCGCCAACTGACGCAAATCAGCGACGCTTCGCACGCGGGGACAGAAAGGTTCACCGTCGCAGTTCTGGCTGGCGCTGCGGTAGGTGGTCAGCAGCCGGTCCCACAGCCCGTCACGCACCTGCCTGACCGACTTGAGCTTCACATCCTGCACGCCCAGTCGTTGTTTCAGGCTCTGCTCGTCCAGCGCTTCGCTGGCCAGCAATGCCTTGCCGAACATCAGCACTTCAGCACGGAAAGCAGTGTCCATGTTCGCCTGACTGGTCAGCGCATCCGGCCAACCGGTGCGGTCCATATTGGCCAGGACCATCGAGTTACCGGCGTCAGCAGCACCCGCCGCGCGACAAACCCCGGCCCACAGCAACAAAATCGAGGCCATACGTAGCCATTGCATACCTAATTCCCTTTAAGCGTTGGACGGACGTTTCGAAACGTCCTACTGATTCTGGCGCGCACCATACAGAGGTTTGCTGCGTTGCGCCTGACAAACCCGTAGGAAATTTGCCGTCTAAGGGTTTAGGCGTAAAAAGCCTCGGGAAAGGCGTAGGTTCGGTCCGAAAAGGCAGGTAAACCCCTACAAAACCTGTCCATCGGAGCCGTATTGCCGCGCGGCGCCGTGCCCTTCTATAGTCTGCGGCGCGGCTGAAAACAGTGTCTCGGCCTGCCGGGAGCCACCTCCCGATTTCGCACAGGACGAACCTCGATGTTTACAGAACGCTATCGCCCGCTTAAATCCCGCTACAGCGACACCCCCGTGCTGGTCATCGATACAGAAGCCGACCCCCACGAAATCCTCGACGCCGCCCGCCAACGCATCCGCGCCGCCAGTGAACTGCTCGAAACGCTGTATTGCCTGTGCTTCAAACAGGCGGATGCGAGTGATATTCCCAACATCGTCAACGCGCTGTATCTGCTGACTCAGGACGGTAATGAATTGCTCGACATCGCCCGCCAACGACTCCCAAAATTCACCGGCGCCTGACGCCCAGCCACAACCCCTGTAGGAGCAAGGCTTGCCCGCGAAGAACGATAACGCGGAGCACCTGATAACAATCAAACGAGAGAATTTTCGGCTGGGGATAAGTCCGTAGGCAACGCCCTATCAAAGCTTCATCCCGGTCCTACAACCGAAGACACCTTGTCGCCTATCGCCGGCCAGCGACTCGCACCTATAGTCGGACTGTCGCTGCCAAATCAGCGGCTCGGGCTTGGTCACTCGATGGAATACATAAACGCGTCCGTTGTATGCTGCCGGCACCTCAAGTGTCTGCACGCTATATGGTGGCTGTGTTTGGGACGCCTTATGGCGTGCCGGTCTTATGTATTCCTCCGGCTGACCAACCCGAACACAGTCCGCCTCCATCGCTTGGTCACGATGGTGGTGGTTTCATCTGATGCATTTGAGAATACATAAAATGAATAAATTGAACGCATTCCCCGATCGCTACCGCCCACTCCAAACCAACCTCACCGATTCCCCGCCCCTGCTCATCGACACAGAGGCCAATCCGCAAGACATCCTCGAAGCCGCTCTCCAGCGTATCCGAGCCTCCGGCGACCTACTCAAAACCCTACATTGCCAATGCTTCAAAAACGGTGACGTGGAAGACATCCCGCATATCACCCACGCCATCTACCTATTGACTCAGGACGGCTGCGACCTACTGAAAGTCGCCCAACAACGCTTGATGGGCTGGAAAGCACCAACCTGACGCCGAGCGAAGATCGTTCCCATGCTCTGCGTGGGAACGCCTCAAGGGACGCTCCGCGTTCCAGCTCTCGAAAGGGACGCAGAGCTTTGGAACGACCAAACCCGGGGATAACCGTGAGCACATTTTTTGATGAGCTGATGGAAAGCGTGCAACAAATGAACGAGATCGTACGGTGTGAGCGCCAGCCTTCCCACGAATTCCATGTTCGCAGCTCTGATCGACATCCAACGCATCGCAAAACCAGGCTTAATCCGTCTCACGAAATGGTCCTAAACAGAAGACGCCCCATGAACCTCGCCCCCAACTTCCCCGACGACCACGCCATGCACCTGCTCATGCAGTTGCTACACGAAGAACTCGGGCTGCCTGAACGCAAAACCATCAGCCTCACCACCTCGATCAACTTTGACCTGGGCTGCGACGGCGCTGATGCGCGGCATTTGATGGAAGCACTAGAAGAACAGTTCGGGATCGACTTCGTGGACTACGACGCCTATCGCTACTTTCAGCCCGAAGGGTTTGATGTGCATCTCAAGCGAAGGGCAAAGGGTCGCGGCGACAAAATCCCGCTGACCATCGGCATGCTCTATCGCGCCATCAAGGTCCAACGCTGGGATACGCAGGAACTGGAAAGCAAATAAAGCAGATGCCGCTTCTGAAACGGCACGCCGAACTGCAATTATTCTGGCGCTATCACCTCAGAAGTGAAGGAATATTAGCTACATGGCTAGAAAAACAGCGCCACTTCTCCCGCGTATTGCACGGCTGCTTACCGACCTCGGCGAACGCCTAAAACTGGCTCGTTTACGTCGAAGGCTGACAGCTAAACAAGTGGCAGAGCGAGCCGGCATGTCTGTCATGACGTTGCGCTCTCTGGAATCGGGTGGTGCGGGGGTGACGATGGGTGCTTACCTCTCTGTTTTGCACGTATTGGGTCTGGAGGACGACTTGAACAAGGTTGGCGAATCCGATGAAACGGGACGTCGATTACAGGACGCTCAGTTAAGTCGAACCCCAAGGGCCAAAAAAACCGGGCGCGAAAAAAAACCAACTGCCACCCAGGTAAGCAAACCATCCAGAACTCAGACAAGTAGCGTTATCCGTCAGCAGCATCTCAGCGAGAACGATCTTCGCGACTTCCCGCTGAATACCCACTCACTGTCCGCTTTATTTACGAGAAAAAAGAAGCCGGAATCCTGCTCATAGCGAGTTAGGTAGATTGTGGCGCGTGCATGGGTCCAACGCTGAGAAACCGCTCCCACCCACTACGGCAGGTATCACTATTTCCAACCCGAAGGCTACGATGTGTTCCTCAAACGCAGGGCCAAGCGATGTGTCGACAAACTGCCGCCAACCATCGGAATGCTCTACGAGGCGACCGAAGCCTTTAACAGTTACTAGCAGGCCGGCTTTTCCTTGCATTTGAACCTGATCCTTCCCTCTTTGAAATCGAGTGGAGGGTGGTCACGTTCAGATCTTCCAATCTTTTTTTTTGATCGTCTGGACATGCTCAGATAATCGCCTACGTTTCTGTAAATGATTCCTTCCCAGAATCCTTTCGATTGCAAAAATCAGATCACGAACGTTACCCATACGAAAGTCTTAAGGAATCTGACGCAAAAATGATGGCACAGTAACCTCTATGGACAATCGCCCTCTGTCAGATTCGTGATACGGCGGTAAAAAGCTTTCCCTTAAGGTGGATGCGATGAATGCCAAGGATATGGAAAACCTAGTTTTGAGTGCCTGCAAAAATAGAAAAAACCCCAATTTAATTGATCGCAACCGCTCTTTTCATCACGCCGCACTTATGTGTACTTCCAGCAACAATCCTCTCACAACCCAAAAAATCAAAGAGACTTGATCAATGACTCGTGTCGCCGATAGCACGATTAAGGGTTTCCTCTATCAATTCAACAAAACCCTAATAGAAATTTTAGATGCCGAGCAGGACAAAGAAGTAACGATAGAAGGAGTAATCGAAGATATAGACATAAAGTCCGACTCTGGAGAAACAACTGCCATTCAATGTAAATACCATGAGTCAGTCGCAAACTTCACAACGAGCTTAATTTACAAACCATTATTACAGATGGCAGAAGCCTACTCAAAGCAAAGTGCGCCAAAAAACATAGGATACAAAATATTTGTACACGTTCCAAGCGAAGTAGAATCAATCAGAAAAATCACAACGATAGAGATTGATGCCGCTCTGGCAACTCAGGATTTAAATCACGTAAAAATTGTACAACGGATTGTCCAGCCATTTTCTTCAGCAGATTTTGCCGCAATGGTGGATTTAGAATTCGGTCCTTCTCTAGACACTATCGAAGACAATGTCAAAGAGAAACTGGAACTTCTTAACATAAAGTCGTCAGACACACCCTGCATACTTTATCCGAACGCCCTAAGTCACATCGCAAAAAAATCCAGCCTGTCGGACGAAGCAGATAGAAAAATCACGAAATTAGAACTACTACGATATTTGTTGGGGATTACCAACACAGTCATCACCAAATGGACACTAGCACTAAAGAACAAAAAAGAAATACTTCAAACAATGCGCAAGCAATTGAAAACGAATCTGAACACCAACTCTCAAAACCGCTATTTCTATTTCGAACAAAATAGCATCAGCGACTTTTCAAGCAACATAGTAACCTTTATTAGTAATTTTGTTTCAATTTACCATTACAAACCAACGCATATAAAGCCTCCTTTGTTCGCGATTGATTGCACCAGAGAAGTTCTACAAGAAATCCAATACCGTCTATACACCAAAGGTATAAAGTCAAACACAGGGTTGATAGGAAACAACTTTATCCCTGAGGAGTTCTATAAAGAACCAATCTTGAAGAAAACCAATAACAAAATTGAAGACAGGGAGTTTCACGTAAGATTACTCGCATTTATTGATTACCCGGAGGGACTGGGTTACAAAAAAGGTGATGAGTTCTTTTTCATTTGCAACGAAATCCCCGTCAGCATTGATGTAAGCGATACAAATATACATCTAATAGGCGTGAACAATTTTCACGAGCTCGAATACATTATTCATCTGAGGGAAACATATGAGTAGCATAGGTTATGTTGTATCAAGCTCACCGACATCTATAACAATAGAAATAAATGGGCTTGAAGATTTTGAGAAATTCAAGTCCGAGCTTCAAGTTGGGAAATTTTTAAAAATCGAAGACGGCAACCATAACTTCGCAGTAGCCTCAATAAAAAACATTAGTGGTCAACACGTTGATAAAGATGGGAAGCTCGAATGGAAGTTTATCATTGAGTCTGCTCCAGCAGGAGCTCTAATGAAAAACGATAACGGAGAGTACGTATTCAGCCGAGGCACTCAAGTACTGCCGGTACCAACCGAAAAAGTTCATGTATTCGAAGCAGTCGATCTTGATATAATTTTTTCCAGAACAGGTAACTACAACTACAAAGTAGGCACCCTATCAAACAACAAGGCCATTGAATTCCATGTAGATGGCGATAAATTTTTTGGAAAACATATTGGTATTGTAGGATCAACAGGCTCCGGAAAATCATGCACTGTCGCTAGAATTCTTCATAATGCCATAGGCATCAACAACAATGAAAATTTAAACCAAGAAATCCAAAAAAACTCACACATCATAATATTTGACATGCACTCTGAATATGCATCGGCATTCACAATGCATGAGTCTCAAAAATTCAACCTTAACTTACTAAACGTAGATGGCCTTAAACTTCCATACTGGTTAATGAACTCTGAGGAACTTGAATCATTATTTATTGAAGGGAGCGAACAGGGTGCTCACAACCAAATCTCTCAGTTTAAGAAGGCCGTAATATTAAACAAGGAAAAATATAACACAGGACTAACCTCAATCACTTACGACACACCTGTATATTTTAGCATCACCGAAGTATTCAACTACATAAACAATAAAAACAATCTCACCACATATGAAAAAGACGGAAACACTTACTTAGCAACTCTTGCCACACCAAAACAGGTATATTCAGAAGAGTGCCTATGGGACAGCATTGAATTCGAGCAATCATCTGGAAATGGAAAACATGCAACAATAGGAGAAAAAGTTTCCAAAGACGGAGGTTTCAATGGCGAATTTGACAGATTCGTTTCTAGATTGGAAACCAAACTTCATGACAAAAGACTAGAATTTTTACTTAAGCCTACAAAAGCTACCGGTGCCGAATACGAAACTAAGGATTTCGAAGATATTCTTAAGCAATTCCTAGGTTACTTAGAAAAATCAAACGTCACGATTGTTGATCTAAGCGGAATCCCCTTCGAGGTGCTGAGCATAACCGTAAGCCTTATTTCTAGACTTGTTTTTGACTTCGCATTTCATTATTCAAAATTGAAACATAAGCTTGAAGAAACCAACAATGTCCCATTCATGATAGTTTGTGAAGAGGCGCACAATTACATTCCGCGCTCTAACAATGCAGAGTTCAAAGCATCTAAAAAATCAATTGAACGAATAGCTAAAGAGGGGCGAAAGTACGGATTAAGCCTAATGGTAGTCAGTCAACGCCCTTCAGAAGTGTCAGATACAATATTCTCTCAATGCAGCAACTTCATATCTTTAAGACTCACGAACACCATTGACCAAGGTTATATAAAGGCACTTCTTCCAGACAGCGCCAATGGTTTAGTTGACCTTCTTCCAAGTCTAGCCCAAGGTGAAGCTTTAATCGTAGGTGACGCAGTTCTAATGCCAAGTTTGGTTCGCTTGAAAAAACCAAGTCCTGAACCAAAATCTGCAAGCGTAAATGTCTTCACAGAATGGAATACAAACTGGCAAGAAGTCGTTTTCGAGACAGTTATAGAACGATGGCAAAAACAAGACACTAGTGCTTCTTGATTTAAAAAGTTATAAAAAAACCGCCCCGAAGGGCGGCTTTTTCATTCGCTAAATCCAAGCCTTACAACTTCGGCCCAGCAGCCTTGATCGCGTCGCTCACTTCAAACTTCTTGAAGTTCTCAACAAACAACCCAGCCAATGCCTTAGCGGCTTCATCGTAAGCAGCCTTGTCAGCCCAGGTGTTACGTGGGTTCAACAGGCCAGTTTCAACGCCCGGTACGGCCAGTGGCACGTCGAGGTTGATGGTGTCGAGGTGTTCGGTTTCAGCACCGATCAACGCGCCGCTCTGGATGGCTGCGATCACGCCACGAGTGGTCGGGATGTTGAAGCGTTTACCGACGCCGTAGCCGCCGCCGGTCCAGCCGGTGTTGACCAGGTAGACCTTGGAGCCGAAACCGCGGATGCGCTTGATCAGCAGTTCTGCGTATTCGCCGGCCGGACGCGGGAAGAACGGTGCGCCGAAGCAGGTGGAGAAAGTCGACTTGATGCCGCTGCCGGAACCCATTTCGGTCGAGCCCACCAGTGCGGTGTAGCCGGACAGGAAGTGGTAGGCCGCTTGTTCTTCGCTGAGGATCGAGACTGGCGGCAGTACGCCGGTCAGGTCGCAGGTCAGGAAGATCACAGCGTTTGGCTCGCCACCGAGGTTTTTCTCGGAACGCTTGGCGACGTGCTCCAGCGGGTAGGCGGCGCGGCTGTTCTGGGTCAGGCTGACATCAGCGTAATCGGCGTGCTTGGCGTCATCGATAACGACGTTTTCCAGGACTGCGCCGTGCTTGATGGCTTTCCAGATGACCGGCTCGTTCTTCTCGGAGAGGTCGATGCACTTGGCGTAGCAGCCGCCTTCGATGTTGAAGACAACGCCTTCACCCCAGCCGTGCTCGTCGTCACCGATCAGGTAACGGCTTTCATCGGCGGACAGGGTGGTCTTGCCGGTGCCGGACAGACCGAAGAACAGGGTCACATCGCCCGCTTCGCCGATGTTGGCGGCGCAGTGCATTGGCAGCACGTCGGCAGCCGGCAGCAGGAAGTTCTGCACCGAGAACATGGCTTTCTTCATTTCACCGGCGTAACGCATGCCGGCGATCAGCACTTTCTTCTGAGCGAAGTTGAGGATCACGCAACCGTCGGAGTTGGTGCCGTCACG
Source organism: Pseudomonas sp. GL-B-26 (assembly GCF_019947405.1). Classification (NCBI taxonomy): domain Bacteria; kingdom Pseudomonadati; phylum Pseudomonadota; class Gammaproteobacteria; order Pseudomonadales; family Pseudomonadaceae; genus Pseudomonas; species Pseudomonas sp. GL-B-26. The sequence goes on from NZ_JAGYGJ010000039.1 coordinate 35,471, forward strand.
CTCTGGCACGCACTCGAAGTTGGCAACGTTGAGCACTTGCCACTCATCACGGCCAGCCGGATTGTACTTTTCCGGGTTGATGAACAGGCAACGGCCGAACAGGTTCTGCCAGGCAGTCTGAGTGGTCATCTTCACGGCCAGGTAGTGGTCTTCAGCCGCACCTACATGCACGTGGGAAACGAAATGTTCTTGCGCGTTGTTGAACGCTTCAACGCGGTCCCACAGGGCATCGAACTTGTCGGCCGGGAACTTGCGGTTGATTGGGCCCCAGGCGATGGAAGCCGAAGTGGACGGCTCGTCAACGATGAAACGATCGACTGGTGAGCGGCCGGTGCGGTGACCGGTGCGAACAACCAGCGCGCCGGTATCGGCAAGCTCGCCTTCACCGCGATTCAGGGCTTCTTTGACCAGATCATCAACACTCAGATCGGTGTACACGGCGTTATTGGCTTGCGTCATGAGGTTCCCCGTCGGCCATTGGCCGAGTGCTCCAAACGTTTTGTAGTAGAAAGTCGTGCACTACTACCGCGAAAAAAGTGGGCCGGATTATGCCAGAAAAGCCCAAAAATAGTAGGGCCCTCCCGTCGTAACGGCGTTATTCCGGCACTAACCAGTGAATTTACCTGCGCTGAACCGTTTTAGTGACGGGTATCTGACGGCGTATCAACACCCGCACCAGCGAACAATTGAGCGATATCGGCGGCGTCGAACAGGTAGCGCTCGTTGCAAAACTGACAGTCAATTTCAATATTGCCGCCGTGCTCAACCACGAGCGACTGGGCATCTTCCAGACCCAAACTGACCAGCGCATTGGCAGAACGTTCACGGGAGCAGCTGCAACGGAAGCGCAGACTCTGCACATCGAACAGACGAACCTGCTCTTCGTGGTAGAGGCGATGGAGGACGGTTTCGTTGTCCAGGCTCAGCAATTCATCGGCGGTCAGGGTGCTGCCCAGCGCGGTGATGTGCTGCCAGCTGGCGGCGCGTTCTTCTTCGTCTTTCAATCGATCAGCAGGCAGTTGCTGCAGCAACAGGCCACGGGCGCGACGGCCATCGGCGTACAACCAGAAACGCGTACCGACTTGTTGGGACATCACGAAGTAATTAGTGAAGCACTCCGACAGGGTTTCGCCATCGAGGTCGACGATGCCCTGGTAACGCTGGCCCTGGGTCGGGTCGACGGTCAGCGCCAATACGCCATTGGGCATCAGGTCGGCGAGGGTCGCATCCGGCGCGATCTGCTCGGCTTCGTATCGGGCCAGGCCACGGATTTCGCGCTCGCTGGAACACTCGATCATCAGAAGCGGGATCGGGCCTTCGGAACGGGCCTGGAGAATCAGCAAGCCATCGAACTTCAAGGTGCCGACCAACAACGATGCCGCCGCCATCAGTTCGCCGAGCAGTTGTGCAACCGGCTCCGGGTACGGGTGTTTAGCGAGGACTTCGGCGTAGCTACGCTCCAACGCAACCAGCTCGCCGCGGGTGTCGCTGTCATCGAAGATGAAGCGTTGGGTGTAGTCGGTATCCGGTAAATCGGTCATAGGTCTGGGTATCTGAAGTAATGACAAAATGATTTCAAACAGTGAGGAATTGCGCCTCTGCGGCACCATTTGGGTGCGCGATGTTCAGCCGTGAGCGGCATTTTATGAACAATCCGGGTTTGTTCCAAGCAAGGTGGAACCTCCGCCGGTTGGCTTGATGCAATTTCTTACCTCTGGCGCTGCTGGCCCTTCTGGTTATGGCCTACGGGTCAGGGGCTGTGTGTGGTTTTCGACGAGTGGCACTTTCACTGGCTTACTCGTCGTTACTGCTTCCACGAAACTTGAACAAATCCCGTCGCTGCTTCTTGCTCGGTTTGCCATCGGTGCTCACGCCCAACGCCCCAGCCTTACGCATGGCCGCAGCCGCCTCGCGCTTGGCGATGCTGGCGTCGGTTTCGGCGTAGAGCGCCTGAGCCTCTGGCGCGCCTCGGCGTACGATCGACAGCGCCTGAACCACCACCGTGCGCTCCTCGAACCCTGCGCGAATCTGAAACTCGTCGCCGATCCTCGGCTCCTTGCCCGGTTTGCAGCGCTCGCCCCGGCAATGCACCTTGCCGCTTTCAATCGCCGCCTTGGCCAAGGCGCGTGTTTTATAAAAACGCGCGGCCCACAACCACTTATCGAGACGGACTTTGTCGTCCTCTTCGCTTTTTTGTGCCATGGAATTTCCTCATTCTGAAATATTGCTGAACTGTACTACCGTTTCTGTCGTGCCATGAATTACACCGACTCGGATTACAATGCACACGTTCCAGTGCCTCCCTTGAGGGCTGGAAATCCGGGCCGTAGATATCTGTCGCCTTTTACCCATTATTCTGCGTGAATACCGCGAATTCGGCCGCGTGCGGCCTGAGCGGTTTCTACCGGTTGAGCACCTTTGAAGACATTTGACCATTTGACCGTTGTCGGTCTGCGCGAGTGGGTGGCGCTTCCGGATTTGGGAGTCGCGGGCCTGCGCGCAAAAATCGACACCGGCGCCAGCACCTCCAGCCTGCATGCCACCGATATCGAACCGTTCGAGCGCGACGGGGAACAGTGGGTGCGCTTTACTGCTCACTTAGGCACGGTTGTGCAACTGCGTCACCGGCGCTGCGAAGCACCGCTGGTGACGATGAAAACCATCAAAAGCTCCAACGGCCACGCACAGATGCGTTACGTGGTCAGCACCACCCTGGCCCTCGGTGATCGGGTCTGGCGGGTCGAATTCACCCTCGCCTGCCGCAAGTCCATGCGTTATCGCCTGTTACTCGGTTCCAAAGCCTTGATCGACGGCCAGTTGGTGGTCAATCCGGGCATTAAATACGTACAAGACAAGCCGGTGTTCCCGGTATCTACCTCCTCCACAGGTGTTGCATGAAGATCGCTGTGCTGTCGCGGAACCCGCGTCTGTATTCCACCCGTCGCCTGGTCGAAGCCGGTACCGAGCGTGGCCATGAAATGGTGGTGATCGACACCCTGCGCGCCTACATGAACATCGCCAGCCACAAGCCGCAGATCCACTACCGCGGCAAGCCGCTGGAAGGTTTCGATGCGGTGATCCCGCGGATTGGCGCGTCGGTGACGTTTTATGGCTGCGCGGTGTTGCGTCAATTCGAAATGATGGGCGTTTTTCCACTCAATGAATCGGTGGCCATCGCCCGCTCGCGGGACAAACTGCGCTCGCTGCAATTGCTGTCGCGCCGAGGAATCGGTTTGCCGGTCACCGGGTTTGCGCACTCCCCGGATGACATTCCCGACTTGATCGAGATGGTCAACGGTGCGCCGCTGGTGATCAAGGTGCTGGAAGGCACTCAGGGCATCGGCGTCGTGCTGTGTGAAACGGCGACGGCGGCGGAGTCGGTGATCGAGGCGTTCATGGGCCTGAAGCAGAACATCATGGTTCAGGAATACATCAAGGAAGCCGGCGGGGCGGACATTCGCTGCTTCGTGGTGGGCGACAAGGTGATAGCGGCGATGAAACGCCAGGCGAAGCCGGGGGAGTTTCGCTCCAACCTGCATCGCGGCGGCAGTGCCAGCCTGATCAAGATCACGCCGGAAGAACGCATGACGGCGTTGCGCGCGGCGAAGGTCATGGGATTGGCGGTCGCTGGTGTGGATATCCTGCGCTCCAATCACGGGCCGTTGGTGATGGAAGTGAATTCGTCGCCGGGGTTGGAAGGAATTGAAACCACCACCAGCAAGAACGTGGCGGGGATCATCATTGAGCATCTGGAGAAGAATGGTGGGCCGAATATGACGCGCACCAAAGGCAAGGGTTAAGGGTACAAAGCCGGCTTTTGTGGTGACGGGCAGGCCGCCTTCGCGAGCAAGCCCGCTCCCACATTTGATCTGCGGCGAACACAATATCAGTGTCTGACACGATCTACTGTGGGAGCGGGCTTGCTCGCGAAGAGGCCTTGAGCCCCAACGACAATGCTGATCTCTTAAACCGCATCCCGCGGCAACATCAGTCCCAACGGCAACCGCACCCGCGCTTCCAGCCCGCCACCGGACCGATTGCGCAACTCAACATTCCCACCATGCATCGAAGCAATCCGCTTCACGATAGCCAAACCCAACCCGGTCCCCTTCCCGCCCCGGGCTCGATCACCCCGAGTAAACGGGTTGAAAATCGCTTCCAGCTCGGACGGATCAATCCCCGCCCCACGGTCCATGACACTCAGCACCACATACGGCGCGCTGGTATCACCGGACACATAAGCCGCCACCTCAACCCCGCTGCCAGCGTGATGCAAGGCGTTGCCAATCAGGTTGTTCAGCAGACGCTTCATCGACACCCGACGCAACGGAAACGGCTGAATCGGTTCCAGGCGCAGGCGCACTTTCTCTTCATTCTGGTTGTACGGCGCCGCGACTTCGCGCACCAGATCGCTCAGGTCCACCTCTTCCACCGACTCGTCACGACCATCGCGAATGAACGCCAGGAACTGATCGAGAATCGCGTCCATGTCTTCGATGTCGCGGACCATGTCATCCGTCAGGTCACTGTGGTCGCCCATGAGCTCCAGAGACAACCGCAAACGGGTCAACGGTGTGCGCAGGTCGTGGGACACCCCGGCCAGCATCAATTCGCGCTCACGCCCCGCCTGTTCGACGTCTTCCGCCATCTGGTTGAAGGCGCGGTAAACCTCGGTCATTTCACTTGGCGTGTCGCTGATAGGCAGGCGCACACTGCGGCCCTGGCCGAGTTGCCTCGCGGCATAGACCAGACGTTTCAATGGCTGATTGAGTTGGCTGACGAAGATCCACGCCGAAGCGGTGGACAGCAGACCGATAGCGAGGAACCAGCCGAGTACGTTCCAGATTTTCTGGCCGCGCAACGGATGTGGGTAAAGCGGCACTTTCAGCCAGCCATCACCCAGGCTTGGCGCCCGCACCCACAGGGCCGGCGGTGAGTGCATGCGCAATCGGACTTCGGTGTCGGCACCCAGCTCCGCCTGCATCTGCCGCTGATAGATCTCGCTGTAAGGCCAGTGCTGCTCACCTTCCGGCACGCCAGCGCCCACTACCCGGATCAGGGTCGCGGCATCGGCAATCTTCGTGCGGTTTTCTTCATCGGCCGCCCAATAGGCGCGTAGCGTCAGGGCGACGCCGTGGCTGTATTGGCGGTCCACCAGCACGTCTTCGTTCATCAACAGATAAACCAGGGTCAGCGCCTTGGAGAACAGGACGACGATAAGCACCAGCCAAAGGGTGCGGGAGAAGAAACTCTGGGGGAACCAAACGGGGGTTTTCATGGATAACCGCTACACACTTGCAGGAGCGAGCGATGCTCGCATATTGCGGATCGCGAGTCTGCGAGCAAGGTCATCTGACCCGTTGCCCGCAAGACCCGCTCCTACAAATCACCGATCACTTGGTGGCGGCGCCATCCGGAACGAACACGTAACCCACGCCCCAGACTGTCTGGATGTAACGCGGTTTGGAAGGATCGGGTTCGATCATCCGGCGCAGACGGGAAATCTGCACGTCGATGGAACGCTCCAGGGCATCCCACTCGCGGCCACGGGCCAGGTTCATCAGCTTGTCGCGGGTCAGTGGCTGACGGGCGTTCATGACCAATGCCTTGAGCACCGCAAACTCACCGGTGGTAAGCATGTGCACTTCGTCGCCGCGCTTGAGTTCGCGGGTGGCCAGGGACAGTTCGTAGTCACCGAAGGTCACGCTTTCGTCTTCGCTGCCCGGAGCGCCCGGAACAGGAGCCGACTGACGACGCAGGACCGCTTTGACGCGAGCCATCAGCTCGTCCGGGTTGAACGGCTTGGCCAGGTAATCGTCCGCGCCCAGTTCCAGGCCCTTGATGCGGCTCAGCTCATCGCCCTTGGCGGTGAGCATGATGATCGGGATCTGGTTGTTCGCGGTGCGCAGGCGGCGGCAAGCGGTCAAGCCGTCTTCGCCGGGCAGCATCAGGTCGAGGACGACCAGGTTGAACACTTCACGCGCCAGCAGGCGATCCATTTGTTCCGTGTTCGGTACGGCGCGGGCGCGGTAGCCCTTGCTGACGAAAAACCGTTCCAGCAGGCTGCTCAGCCCTGGATCGTCGTCAACAATAAGAATTTTTTCGCCTTCAGCAATGTTTGCAGTGCTGCTCATTAGATGCTCCTTTGATCTCGGCGCGCATTATGGCGTAGCTGCCGTTATACGCACCGTGTGCATTGTTAGCAGATTTTTCCTTGATCGCCAGAAATCGGGACTTTATGCCTACAGCCTGCGATGCCCCCGAATGACAGAACGCTGGTTATAATGCGCGGCCTTTTGTGTCAGGCAACGTCTGATCATTACTGTAGGTGGCCGTTTTTTATTTTCATGGCGCCGGCAGTAATTGTTCGATTTCACGGGTCAACGGGATACCTGTTGATCCAGGTAGCGGCGCAGGCCAGGCCGCTCAACCAGACTCGCCGAGCCTTTATCTCTGCGCCTGCGAGCCTGCTTTCACAATTTGTCAGGTGGTTTTATGGACAGCATCAACAGCCGCATCGCCGAGGAACTCGGTGTACGCCCACAACAGGTCGAAGCGGCCGTCGCGCTACTCGATGAAGGCTCCACGGTGCCCTTCATCGCCCGCTACCGGAAAGAAGTGACCGGCAGCCTCGATGACATCCAGTTGCGTCATCTGGAAGAGCGTCTGCGCTACCTGCGAGAACTCGACGAACGGCGTATCAGCATCCTTGCCAGCATCCAGGAGCAAGGCAAGCTGACCCCGCAACTTGAACGCGACATTAAACTCGCCGACACCAAAACCCGCCTCGAAGACTTGTACCTTCCGTACAAGCAGAAGCGCCGCACCAAGGGCCAGATCGCCCTGGAAGCCGGCCTCGGCGAGCTGGCCGACGGCCTGTTCAACGACCCGACCCTGACGCCAGACGCTGAAGCCGCGCGCTTCATCGATGCCGAAAAAGGCGTCGCCGATGTGAAGGCTGCCCTTGAAGGCGCCAAGTACATCCTGATGGAACGCTTCGCCGAAGACGCCGGCCTGCTGGACAAGCTGCGCAGCTACCTCAAGCAGGAAGCCACCCTCAGCGCCCGCGTGATCGCCGGAAAAGAAGAGGAAGGCTCCAAGTTCCGCGACTACTTCGAACACGACGAACCGCTGAAAAGCATGCCGTCGCACCGCGCGCTGGCGATTTTCCGTGGCCGCAACGAAGGCATTCTGAGTTCGGCGCTGAAAGTCGGCGACGAACTGCCGGGCGCCATGCACCCGTGCGAAGGCATGATCGGCCAGCAATTCGGCATCCAGAACCAGAACCGCGCCGCCGACAAATGGCTGGGCGAAGTGGTGCGCTGGACCTGGAAGGTCAAGCTCTACACCCACCTCGAAACCGACCTGCTGGGCGAACTGCGCGATGGCGCGGAAACCGAAGCGATCAACGTGTTCGCTCACAACCTGCATGACTTGCTGCTGTCGGCGCCGGCTGGCCCGCGTGCCACATTGGGCCTCGACCCGGGCCTGCGTACCGGTTGCAAGGTGGCCGTGGTCGATTCCACCGGCAAATTGCTGGATCACGCCACGGTTTACCCGCACGTGCCGCACAACAAGTGGGATCAGACCATCGCGATTCTGGCTGCCCTGTGCGCCAAGCATGCAGTGGACCTGATCGCCATCGGCAACGGCACCGCCAGCCGTGAAACCGACAAGCTGGCCGCTGAACTGATCAAAAAATACCCAGCCATGAAGATGACCAAAGTCATGGTCTCCGAGGCCGGCGCATCGGTTTACTCGGCGTCGGAACTGGCTTCCAAGGAATTCCCGGACCTCGACGTGTCGATCCGTGGCGCAGTGTCGATTGCCCGTCGCCTGCAGGATCCACTGGCCGAACTGGTGAAGATCGATCCGAAATCCATCGGCGTCGGCCAGTACCAGCACGACGTGTCGCAGCTGAAACTGGCGCGCGGCCTGGACGCTGTGGTCGAAGACTGCGTGAACGCCGTGGGCGTGGACGTGAACACCGCCTCCGTGGCGCTGCTGGCCCGCATCTCCGGCCTCAACGCGACCCTGGCGCAAAACATCGTCAGCCACCGCGACGAGCACGGCGCGTTCAAAACCCGTGCGGCATTGAAGAAAGTTGCTCGTCTGGGCGAGAAAACCTTCGAACAGGCCGCTGGCTTCCTGCGCGTCATGAACGGCGATAACCCGCTGGATTCATCTGCGGTTCACCCGGAAGCCTATCCGCTGGTCCAGCGCATCGCCGCTGAGACCGACCGCGACATTCGCTCGCTGATCGGCGACGCCAGCTTCCTCAAGCGTCTTGATCCGAAAAAGTACACCGACGAAACTTTCGGTCTGCCAACGGTCACCGACATTCTGCAAGAGCTGGAAAAACCTGGCCGCGATCCACGTCCCGAATTCAAGACCGCCGAGTTCCAGGAAGGCGTCGAAGACCTCAAGGACCTGCAATTGGGCATGATCCTCGAAGGCGTGGTAACCAACGTGACCAACTTCGGTGCGTTCGTCGATATCGGCGTGCATCAGGACGGTTTGGTGCACATTTCTGCGCTTTCGGAGAAGTTCATCAAGGATCCGCGTGAAGCGGTGAAGGCCGGTGACGTGGTGAAAGTGAAGGTCATGGAAGTCGACATCCCGCGCAAACGCGTGGGTCTGTCGATGCGCATGAGCGACACCCCGGGCGAGAAAATCGACGGTGCCCGTGGTGCACGTCCGGGTTCGGCGCCACGCCAGTCCCAGAACACCGCACCGCGTAAAGAAACCACGGCGGCGGCTCCGGCCAACAACGCCATGGCTTCGCTGTTCGCCAACGCCAAGCAGTTGAAGAAACGCTGATGGACATCCCGGCCGGGCTGACCGAAAGCGCTTTTTTCAAGTTGCTGGGGTGTCGCTTGCACAATCTGGAGGCCGGGGTGGCGCAAGTCGCCCTGGCGCTGGAACCAGAACTGCGCAATCGCGGCGGCAAGCTGCACGGCGGGGCCTTGTTCAGCCTGGTGGACATTGCCATGGGGCTGGCCTGTTCCAGCACCCACGGCTTTGACCAGCAGAGCGCGACCATCGAATGCAAGATCAATTACATTCGCGCCGTCGCCGACGGTGAAGTGATGTGCACGGCGCGGGTGATCCACCCGGGCCGGCGCACGCTGGTGGTCGAAGCCGACGTGATGCAAGGCGACAAACTCGTCGCAAAAGCACAAGGCACGTTCGCTGTCCTGTAGCTAGTGATCATCAATTTGAGTTAATTTCGGCGCTATGACCGCAGCGTCGGAGTTTCCTGTGGGAGCGCCTGTGGCGAGGGGGCTTGCCCCCGTTTGAGTGCGTAGCACTCACAATATCTTGGAACATCAGAGATTTTGGGGCTGCTTCGCAACCCAACGGGGGCAAGCCCCCTCGCCACAGGCCCGCTCCCACAGGGATTGTGGCGATCCAAAACCAGGCGACAACGCCAGTTTCAACTTCACCCTTGTAGACCGTCTTGCCCACCCCCATATTGGGGCGACTGACGCGTGAAGGAATCCAACTTGAGCGAACTTCTCAACCGCCGCCTGGCTCTGCTCGGCGAGCGCGCTAACCTCTCTCTGCTCGAACAGTGCCTTCACGGCATCGAACGTGAATGCCTGCGCGTGACCGGCGAAGGTCGCCTGGCGCAAACGCCGCACCCGGAAGAATTGGGTTCCGCGCTGACCAACGAACAAATCACCACCGACTATTCCGAGTCGCTGCTGGAGTTCATCACGCCCGCCCTGCCCGACCCGGCGGATACGCTGGCGAGCCTGGACAAGATCCACCGTTTTGCCTACAGCAAGCTCGGCAACGAGTACCTGTGGAGTCCATCGATGCCGTGCCCGTTGCCGGCCGAGGAAGACATCCCGATTGCCTATTACGGCACCTCCAACATCGGTCAGCTCAAGTACGTCTACCGCAAGGGCCTGGCTCTGCGGTACGGCAAGACCATGCAGTGCATCGCCGGGATTCACTACAACTTTTCCCTGCCGGAAAAGCTCTGGCCGCTGCTTAAAGAGGCTGAAGGCTTTGTCGGGACCGACCGCGACTATCAATCGTCGGCCTACATCGCCCTGATCCGTAACTTCCGTCGCTACAGCTGGCTGCTGATGTACCTGTTCGGTGCTTCGCCAGCGCTGGACGCCGGTTTCCTGCGTGGCCGCTCGCATCAGTTGGAACAACTGGACCCGGACACTTTGTATCTGCCGTACGCCACCAGCCTGCGCATGAGCGATCTGGGTTACCAGAGCAACGCCCAGGCCGGTTTGACGCCTTGCTACAACGATCTGGCCAGCTACACCGACAGCCTGCGCAAAGCGGTCGCAACGCCTTACGCGCCGTACGTCGAAATCGGCACGCATCAGGACGGCGAGTGGGTTCAGCTCAACACCAACATCCTGCAGATCGAAAACGAGTACTACTCCAACATCCGCCCGAAACGCGTGACCTACACCGGCGAACGGCCGATTCAGGCGCTGGTGGCTCGCGGCATTCAGTACGTCGAAGTGCGTTGCCTGGACATCAACCCGTTCCTGCCGATGGGCATCGACCTGCCGGAGTCGCGGTTCCTTGATGCGTTCCTGCTGTATTGCGCGCTAAACGACAGCCCGCTGCTGACCAATACCTCGTGCGGCAACGCGACCTCGAACTTCCTCAGTGTGGTCAAGGAAGGTCGCCGTCCGGGCCTGCAACTGCAACGCGACGGTCATCCGGTGGACCTGAAAGAGTGGGCCAGCGAGTTGCTGGAGAAGATTGCACCGCTGGCGGCGATGCTGGATCAGAGTCATGGCGGCGATGCACATAGCAAGGCACTGGATGCGCAGCTGGCCAAGGTCAAGGATCCATCGCTGACGCCATCGGCCCAGGTGCTGGCGGCGATGGCTGAGTACAAGGAGAGCTTTGCTCAGTTCTCCCTGCGTCAAAGCCAGGCACATGCGGAGTTTTTCCGTAGCGAGCCGCTTTCAAGCGAAGATCAGGCGAAATTTGAAGACCGGGCGCGTTCGTCGCTGGCCGAGCAGATTGAGCTGGAGCAGAACGAAGTCGGCGATTTCGATGTGTTTGTCGGGTCGTATCAGGCGAGCATTTTGGCGATCAGCAACTGACCTCAAGATCCACCCCTCACCCTAACCCTCTCCCCAATGGGTAGAGGGGACTGACCGAGGTGTCTCACGTCATACATCGACCTGAAATCCCGAGTCGAACTCAGGGTCTGAAAAGCATGAAGATCGGCCCCCTTTCCCCTCTCCCCCGTGGGGAGAGGGCTGGGGTGAGGGGTCGATCCACCTGACTGCACACAATCGCAAAATCTACTACCCTCTCACCCGTCCCTTAGAATTTTCCGCTCATAAGCTCATTCTAAAAAGTTATTTATTTTCGGATTCTTATATCATTTAGTCTCCTTTTCACGCCGACTCTCGGTCGCCTGACAAGGAGCTTCTCAATGAAACTGACTTTCCCCCTTCGCCTGCTGGCAGCCGCGTCTCTGGCTGCGGTGAGTTTCTTTGCCCAGGCGGCTGACGTCACCGTCGCCTACCAGACCACCGTAGACCCGGCAAAAGTCGCCCAGGCCGACGGCGCGTACGAAAAAGCCACCAACGCCAAGATCGACTGGCGCAAATTCGACAATGGCGCCGACATCATCGCCGCCATCGCTTCCGGCGACGTGCAGATCGGTTACCTCGGTTCCAGCCCCCTGACGGCGGCAATCACCCGCAAAGTCCCGGTAGAAACGTTCCTCATCGCCACGCAGATCGGCGCCGCGGAAGCACTGGTTGCTCGCGACGGTTCCGGGATCAAAACCCCACAAGACCTGATCGGCAAGAAAATCGCCGTGCCGTTCGTTTCCACTGGCCACTACAGCCTGCTGGCCGCGCTGAAGCACTGGAACATCGATCCGTCGAAAGTCACCGTCCTCAACCTCGCTCCGCCAGCCATCATTGCCGCGTGGAAGCGCGGTGACATCGACGCCACTTACGTGTGGGACCCAGCCCTCGGTGTTGCCAAGGAGAATGGCAAAGTACTGATCACCTCCGGTGAACTGGCCAAGTTCGGCGCGCCGACCTTTGATGCCTGGATCGTGCGTAAAGACTTCGCCGAGAAGCACCCGGAAATCGTCACCGCGTTCGCCAAAGTGACCCTCGATGCCTACGCCGATTACCGCAAAGACCCGAAAGCCTGGCTCGCCAACCAATCCAATGTCGACAAGCTGGTAAAACTCTCCGGCGCCAAGGCCAGCGACATTCCATTGCTGTTGCAAGGCAACGTCTTCCCGCTGGCGGCTGATCAGGTGATCACCCTCGGCGCGCCGACCACCAAGGCCATCACCGACACCGCTGCGTTCCTCAAGGAACAAGGCAAGGTTGAAGCCGTGCTGCCGGATTACGCCCCCTACGTCAGCGCCAAGTACATCACCAACTGATCGGAGTTAACCGCGATGGCTTTGCTTCAGCTGGAGCGCATCAGCGCACAGTACCCCGGCGCCGCCGAACCGGTACTGGCGGATATTTCCCTGAGCCTTGGGCCCCAGCAATTGCTGGTCGCCCTCGGTCCGTCCGGCAGTGGCAAGACCTCGCTGTTGAACCTGATTGCCGGTTTCGTCGAGCCCAGCGCCGGGCGCATCACCCTTGATGGCGTGCCGGTCAAAGGTCCGAGCGCCGAACGCGGCGTGGTGTTCCAGGACGATGCCCTGCTGCCTTGGCAGGACGTGCTGGCCAACGTCGGTTTCGGCCTGGAACTGGCCGGCATTGCGCGGGAAAAACGTGAACTGCGCGCCCGGGAAATGCTCGCCTTGGTGGACCTTTCCGGTTTCGAAAACCGTCGAATCTGGCAACTCTCGGGCGGCCAGAAGCAACGAGTCGGTCTGGCCCGTGCGCTCGCTGCTGATCCGCGTGTTTTGCTGATGGACGAACCCTTCGGCGCCCTCGACGCCTTCACTCGCGAACAAATGCAGGAGTTGCTGCTGCAAGTCTGGCAGCGCACCGCAAAACCGGTATTTCTGATTACTCACGACATCGAAGAAGCGGTGTTTCTCGCCACGGACCTGATTCTGCTGGCACCAAACCCTGGGCAAATCGTTGAGCGCCTGAGCCTGGATTTCGGTCAGCGTTATGCCGCCGGTGAGTCCGCTCGATCAATCAAGTCCGACCCGCGCTTTATCGAAACCCGCGAACACGTGCTCGCCAAAGTGTTCTCCCAACGCAGCGCCGTCCAGCGGCAGGAGCGCGCATGAGCACCTATGAAATTCCCGCCGCGACGGTGAAGTCGAGTTCGACGGTAATTGCGCTACGTCGCAGTTTGAACACGCGCTGGATCAGCGTACTGACGCTGGTCGCTCTCGTTGCTATTTGGTGGGCCGTCACCGCCACTGGAATGATCGAACCGCTGTTCCTGCCGCCACCGTCCGCGGTGCTGCAAAAAGGCTGGCTGCTGGTGACCACCGGCTACATGGATTCAACGTTGTGGCAGCACTTGGGCGCGAGTCTCAGCCGAATCGGTCTGGGCCTGGGCTTCGCGGTGCTGACTGCCGTGCCCGTTGGAATCGCCATCGGCCACAACCGCATCGCTCGCGGCATTCTCGATCCGCTGATCGAGTTCTACCGCCCTATTCCACCGCTGGCTTATCTGCCGCTGATCGTGATCTGGTGCGGCATCGGTGAGCTGTCGAAAGTCTTGTTGATCTACCTCGCGATCTTCGCCCCGATCGCCATCGCTACCGCGACCGGGGTGCGTACCGTTGACCCGGCCAAATTGCGCGCCGCGCAGTCGTTGGGCGCGACCCGGGCGCAGTTGATTCGCCATGTGATTCTGCCGAGCGCGTTGCCGGACATTTTGACCGGTGTGCGCATTGGCCTGGGTGTGGGTTGGTCGACGCTGGTCGCCGCCGAATTGATCGCCGCCACCAGTGGTTTGGGTTTCATGGTGCAGTCGGCCGCGCAGTTCCTGGTCACCGATGTGGTGGTGCTGGGGATTCTGGTGATCGCATTGATTGCCTTCGCCATGGAGATGGGCTTGCGCGCCCTGCAACGCAAACTGGTGCCGTGGCATGGCATGGCTCACTAAATATTTTTGGATCGGCGCCCCGGATTGAAGAGAACACCATGAGCAACCTGACCATCGTCCCCTTAAGCTACGCCCTCGGCGCACACATCAGCGGCGTCGACATCAGCCAACCACTGAATCTGGAGCAGCGCGACGCCATCGAGCAGGCGCTGCTCAAGCATCAAGTGTTGTTCTTCCGCGATCAGCCGATCACACCGCAGCAACAGGCGCGTTTCGCCGCCAATTTCGGCGACCTGCACATTCATCCGATCTACCCGAATGTGCCGGAACAACCCGAAGTGCTGATCCTCGACACCGCCGTCACCGACGTGCGCGACAACGCGATCTGGCACACCGACGTGACCTTCCTGCCGACCCCGGCCCTGGGCGCGGTGCTCAGCGCCAAATTGTTGCCGGAGTTTGGTGGCGACACGCTGTGGGCCAGCGGTATCGCGGCGTATGAAGCGCTTTCGGCGCCGATGAAAAACTTGCTCGAAGGGCTGACCGCCACCCACGATTTCACTCGTTCGTTCCCGCTGGAACGCTATGGCAACACGCCGGAAGCCTTGGCCCAGTGGGAAGAAGCGCGCAGGAAAAACCCGCCGCTTTCACACCCGGTGATTCGCACCCATCCGGTGAGCGGACGTCGGTCGTTGTTCGTCAATGAAGGCTTCACGTCGAAGATCAATGAGCTGTCGGAGACCGAAAGTGAGGTGATTCTGAAGTTTCTGTTTGCCCACGCGACACGGCCGGAATTTACCATTCGCTGGCGTTGGCAGAAGGACGACGTGGCGTTTTGGGATAACCGCGTGACACAGCATTACGCCGTGGATGATTACCGACCCGCGCGGCGGGTGATGCAGCGGGCGACGGTGTTGGGGGATGTGCCGTTCTTCCGGTAACCCCGGATTCTTTACTTTTTGTTCTGGCCCCTTCGCGAGCAAGCCCGCTCCCACATGAGAACGCAATCTAATGTGGGAGCGGGCTTGCTCGCGAAGGCAATCTGACAGGCGCCAAAGGTTCTGGCGCCGAATACTTACTCAGCTGTAGAGGGCTTCTCCCAAAGATTGACCCCACCCTCTTGGGCAAACCGGTCAATCTCCGCCAATTCCTCCGAGCTAAAGCTCAAATTCTTCAACGCCCCGACGTTCTCGATAATTTGCTCCGGCCGGCTTGCACCGATCAGCGCCGACGTCACGCGCGGATCGCGTAACGTCCACGCCAATGCCAGCTGCGCCAGGCTCTGACCGCGACGCTTGGCGATCTCATTCAGCGCACGCACATGAGCGATGTTGGCTTCGGACAGATGCGCCGCCTGCAACGAACCACCGCCCGGACGATTGACCCGCGCGTCCGCCGGCACGCCATTGAGGTACTTGTCGGTCAACAAACCCTGAGCCAGCGGCGTAAACGCAATCACGCCCGTACCGAGTTCGTCCGTCGTATCCAACAGGTCTTTTTCCACCCAACGATTGAGCAGGTTGTAAGCCGGTTGGTGAATCAGCAACGGGACTTTCCACTCTTTCAGCAGTGCGGCCATTTCACGGGTTTTAACGCCAGAGTAGGAGGAGATGCCGATATACAACGCCTTGCCCTGTTGCACGGCGGTGGCCAGTGCGCTGGCGGTTTCTTCCAGCGGCGTGTCCGGGTCGAAGCGGTGAGAATAGAAGATGTCCACGTAGTCCAGGCCCAGGCGCTGCAGGCTCTGATCAAGGCTGGCCAGCACGTATTTGCGCGAACCGCCGCCCTGACCATAAGGGCCGGCCCACATGTCCCAACCGGCCTTGCTCGAGATGATCAGCTCGTCGCGATACTGCTTGAAGTCTTCACGCAGCAAACGACCGAAATTGATCTCGGCGCTGCCATACGGCGGGCCGTAGTTGTTGGCCAGGTCGAAATGATTGATGCCGAGATCAAACGCAGTACGCAACAACGCGCGCTGGGTGTCGATCGGCGTGCTGTCGCCGAAGTTGTGCCACAGGCCCAGGGACAGCGCCGGCAGCACCAGCCCGCTGCGCCCCACGCGGCGGTAAGGGATGGAGTCGTAGCGGTTTTCGGCAGCGGTGTAGGTCATCGAATCCTCTCTTGTCTGTCTTGAAGTTGGTATCGACTGTTTCGCAAGTTGCCCAGCATACGCCCAGACAAACGCCGATAAACCCGGACTCGAGAAAATGCTGAAACGTTTCACATATTTCATCTTTGCCGCCCGTTGATCTTTGGAACCGCGGCTACTGTGCCCTCGCAAACACTTCTCCCAGCCAATCCACAAAGACCCGAACCCGTGGCGACATGTGTCGGTTGTGCGGATACAACACCGAAACCGGCATCGGCGGTGGTGGCGTGTCGATCAGGACTTCCTGCACCAGGCCTTGGGAAATCTGCGTTTCCATTCGGTAATGCGGGCACTGGATCAGGCCCAGCCCGGCAATCGCCGATGCCGCATAAATTTCCGCGCCGAACACTGAAAGCGCGCCATCGATAGCCACTTCCTTCAGTTCGCCATCCGCCATGAATTCGAAGGGAAATAACTTGGCAGTCGTGCGCGAAACGTAGTTCACGGCGCGATGATGTTTAAGGTCGTCGAGGCTTTTCGGTTCGCCGTATTTGCGCAGGTACGCGGGGCTGGCGCAGGTAATTTGGCGCAAGTTGGCGATGCGGCGGCCGATCAGCGCGGAGTCGCCCAACGTGCCGGCGCGCAGCACGCAGTCGACGCCTTCAGCGATCAGGTCGACAAAGCGGTCGGCCTCGCTGATGGACAGTTCGATGTCCGGGTAACGCGCCATGAACTTTGGCAATGCCGGAATGACGAAGTGTTTGGCCAGCGTGCCGTGCAAATCCACGCGCAACCGGCCCTTCGGGGCGACGCTACGGAATGCCAGTTCGGCTTCTTCCAGTTCCGCCAGCAGCTGCACGCAACGCAGGTAGTACGCCTCGCCGTCCAGCGTAGGACGCACCTTTCGAGTGCTTCGCTCCAATAAACGTGTACCGAGCCAGGCTTCGAATTGATTCAGCGTGTGGGTCAGCGTCGCCCGCGGCAGGTTCAGGTCGTCTGCAGCCAGCGTGAAGCTGCTGCGCTCGTAGATCCGCACGAAAACCTTCATCGCTTTGACTTGATCCACGCGGGTCTCCTGGCGGTCGATTGTTGGCGATTACTGAACAGTCAAGGCAACTCTCGTGCATTTATCAGCCTGAGTAAACATGTGAATCTGGCTTCACCCCAAGCCATTAACTTCAAAGGAATCACCGCCATGACTACTCAAACTTCGAAAGTTGCCATCGTGACCGGCGCCTCCCGCGGCATCGGCGCGGTGATCGCCAAACAACTGGCCAAACAAGGTTTCGCCGTCGCCATCAACTACGCCAGCAGTGCCACCGAAGCTTCAAAACTGGTGGTCGAATTGCGTCAGGCCGGCCACCAGGCCATAGCGATCAAGGCGGATGTAGCGAACGCCGACGACGTACGCCGGATGTTCGACGAGACCGAAACGCAACTGGGCAAAGTCGATGTGCTGGTGAACAACGCCGGTATCCTCAAAGTCCTGCCGCTGGCGCAACACACGGATGAGCTTTTCGATCAGAACTTCAACATTCACGCTCGCGGCACGTTCAACACCCTGCGTGAAGCCGCTACTCGCCTGAACGCTGGCGGGCGGATCATCAACTTCTCCAGCAGCACCGTCGGCATGAACCTGCCGGGCTACGCGGTGTACATCGCCAGCAAAGCGGCAGTGGAATCCCTGACCCAGGTGTTCGCCAAAGAAATGCGCGGGCGTGACATCACCGTCAATGCCGTGGCCCCCGGTCCGGTCGCAACCGACCTGTTCCTGCATGGCAAGAGCGAAGAGCAGATCCAGACCTTCGCCAAGATGGCCCCGCTGGAACGTCTGGCTCAGCCAGAAGACATCGCCCGCGTTGTGTCTTTCCTGGTCGGTCCTGATTCGGCGTGGGTCAACGGGCAAATCCTGCGCGTCAACGGCGGGCTGGTTTAACTATGCTCACTTGACACCGCAGCGCCCCTATCGCGAGCAGGCTCGCTCCCACAGGATTGCTACGACCTTGTGGGAGCGAGCCTGCTCGCGAAGGCGGCGCCAAAAGCAACACACATTCGAAGGGCGGAACACATCATGCACACCACGATCATCATCACCTTCGGCCTGATCCTCCTGGCGCTGATGCTGTTCATCGGCGAGAAAATCGGCTTCAGTCGCCAAGTCCTGGCCTTCAGTTTTGTCGTACTGTGGCTGGCGCTGACCTTGATCAACGGCGCGGTCGGCATGGTCAATGCCGGCCAGCTGTTCAGCACGGAACTGGTGGTCGGCAGCGCCGTGTTCGGTGTACCGGTGGCGGCGCTGGTGTTGTTCATGGTGTTGACCACCGAGACGTGAGTGTTCGATCAACGCACCAAATGCAAGAACTGCAGGTGCCGTTCGTACTGATCGAGGATGTCGTTGATGACCTGCTCCTTGCTGTAACCCACCAGATCGTAATCCTGACTGCCCTCGCTCAAATGCACTTCGGCCCGGTAATAACGACGGTTATTGAGTTCCTTGGAACCCATGCCGCCACGGGCAAACGACGGTGTGAAGTAGCCACGCATCTGCACCTGATAAATGAACGGATGCTCCTCGCCATGACCGATTTCCAGGCTGACGTTGTCGTTGGTCGGGTCTGGCTGAGTGACCACCTTCAAACCCTTCTCGACGAACACCGCCGAGACTTCTTCAATCGCCGGGCGCACCGTCGTATCGAGGAAGCGATAGACCTCATCCCGTGACGGGAAATGCACGGCCTGACTCAGGCGCTGACGCCAGCCGCCACGCCGCGATCCGGACACCGGCGCCAGCGAATGCAGTTGCGCGATCTGCTTCTGCGACTCCAGGTAGAACGCCTTGTGCAGCCCCCACATCATCAACAGCAAGATCATCGAGAACGGCAACGAGGTCAGCACCACCGCTGACTTCAGCGCATCGATGCTGCCGGAAAACAGCAGCGCACTGGTCACCAGCGCGGTCATTGCGCCCCAGAACACTCGCAGCCATTTCGGTCCGTCTTCATCGGGATTGCCGCCCTTGGCGGACAGTGTCGACAGCACCACGGTACCGGAATCGGCAGACGTCACGAAGAACACGAAGCTGATGAACACCGTGACCGCGATGACGGTTTTGCTCCACGGATAGGTTTCCAGCAGCAGGTAAAGGGTCATCGATGGGTTATCGATGGCCGACATACCGAGCGCGCTCATGCCATGGTTGAGGACTTGATCGATGGCGCTGTTGCCGAAGATCGACATCCACGCAAGGGTGAAACCGAGCGGAATCAACAGCACGCCGAAGACGAATTCACGGATGGTTCGGCCACGGGAAATCCGTGCGATGAACAGACCCACGAACGGAGACCATGCGATCCACCAGGCCCAATAGAACACCGTCCAGCCGCCCAGCCAGTCACTGGGTTTGTCGTAGGCGTACAGGTCGAAACTCTTCATCGGCAAGGCGCCGAGGTAGTCGCCGATGTTCTGGATCAAGGTGTTGAGCAAATGCTGGGTCGGGCCGGCGAACAACACGAACAGCAGCAGCGCGCAGGCCAGCAGCATGTTGATGTCGGACATTACGCGCACACCTTTATCGACGCCGGACACGGCGACGATGATCGCCGCGCCCATCATCAGCGTGATCAGGCCGACCTGAATCCACTGGGTGTGAGCGATGCCAAACAGATAGTCCAGACCCGAGTTGAGGTGCAACACGCCAAAGCCCATGTCGGCACCGAGGCCGAACACCGTGGCGATGATGCCGAAGCCGTCCACCGCGTAACCGATGGGGCCGTTGATGCGCTTGCCGATCAGCGGATAGAGCGCCGAACGCAGGGCCAGCGGCAGGTTGTGTCGATAAGCGAAGTAGGCCAGCGCCATGCCGACAAAGGCGAACACACCCCAGCCGTGCAGACCCCAGTGCAGAAACAGAATCTGCATCGCCTGACGCGCTGCATCCGCCGTGCCGGCTTCACCTTGCGGCGGTTGCGCCAAATGGGTCAGCGGTTCGGACACGCAAAAGAAAAACAGCGTGATGCTGATGCCGGCAGCGAACAGCATGCCGGCCCAGGACAGGTAACTGAATTCGGGTTCGTCGTGGTCGGCACCGAGCTTGATCTTGCCGTAGCCAGACAAGGCGGTGACCACCACGAAGACCAGATACAGGGTCATCGCGAGCATGTAGTACCAGCCGACCGTGTTGGCCGCCCAGTTTTGCGCTTCCAGAAGCCAGGCGCCGGCTTGTTCAGGCATGGCGATGACGATGATGCCGAACAGCAAAATGAACGTCGCCGAGAAGTAAAACACCGGCGGATTCATGCGGACCTGGCCGCTGGCGGGGGTGGGCGATGCACTCATGAAAGGTGCACCTCGAGGGGGTGAAACAGGGCAATCAGTAACGGACTCGGCAAAGGCAAGCCTCCTGTTGTGAGCGGGCAGCAAACCGACGGTTTAACTTGAATGAGCGTTCAAGTTAAACATGAATAGGGTGCTAAGGACTAATCGCAAGGCTCGGCGGCACTGTTCGTACGCTAGCTCAAGGATGGGATGTGGCGAGGGGGTTTGCCCCCGTTGGGCCACGAAGTGGCCCCAAAATGGGTGATCCGGATTCCTGACACAGGCTATTGGCTAGCTTTGCGGCTGCTGCGCAGCCGAACGGGGCGATGCGGCGTTCCGACAAGCCCCCTCGCCACAGGGATATCGTCAACCGGGCTTACTTCTGCGTCCCGTCATCATGCTGCAGATTTGCCTGGGTCAGGTTGCTCCCCGCCGGCACGCTGCGGGTCAGCCAGACATTGCCGCCAATGGTCGAGCCCTTGCCGATGGTGATCCGGCCCAGAATTGTCGCACCGGCATAGATCACTACGTCATCCTCGACAATCGGATGTCGCGGCTGCCCCTTCTGTAACTGACCGTCTTCATCCGCCGGGAAGCGCTTGGCGCCCAACGTCACGGCCTGATAAATCCGCACACGCTCGCCGATGATGGCGGTCTCGCCGATCACCACACCCGTCCCGTGATCGATGAAGAAGCTGCGGCCAATCTGCGCGCCAGGGTGAATGTCGATGCCGGTAGCCGAGTGCGCGATTTCCGCGCTGATCCGTGCCAGCAGCGGCAATCCGGCGCGGTACAAGTGATGAGCCAGGCGATGGTGAATCACCGCCAGAATCCCCGGATAGCACAGCAACACTTCATCGACACTACGAGCCGCCGGATCGCCGTGATAGGCCGCCAGCACATCGGTGTCGAGCAGACTGCGCAGCCCCGGCAATGCGAGGGCGAAGTCCTGAATGATCTGAATGGTCTTGGCCTCTACTTCGGTGTCGGCCTGGGCACTGTGGCGAGCGGCGTAGCGCAATTCGAGTCGCGCCTGAGCCAGCAACGCGTTCAATGCAACGTCCAGCGTGTGGCCGACGTAGAAGTCTTCACTCTCCTCGCGTAAATCCACCGGTCCCAGGCGCATCGGGAACAACGCGCCGCAGAGGGCTTCGAGAATCTCTGCCATAGCCGCTCGGGAAGGCAACTCGCGACCGCCCTGTTCGGTGCTGGCGCGGCCATTTTGTAGACGCCACTGGTCACGCGCCGTGCGCAGTTGGCTGACGATGGTCTGCAGTTGCCAATGACTGGAACGCTCGCTCACGGTAAAAACTCCTCACGGGCGGCCGGACTGTCTGGCCGCGTCAACGGCGATTACTTTACGGCATGGTCTGGAAGCCGAATTAAGAACTGATTGTGCTGTGCTCAGCACTTTTTGGCATAAGGCCGATTGGCAGTTGCCCCGCTAAATAGGCGTGCCTATAGTCCTGTCATCTCCCTCCGCCAGTACGGACCCATGATCAAACAACAGCTTGCCCGCTTTAACCGCCTCGACCTGCTCGGTCATCCTACCGCCCTGGAAAAACTCGAACGCCTGTCGGCCTGGTTGGGCCGCGATGTGTACGTCAAGCGTGATGACCTGACGCCGCTGGCGATGGGCGGCAACAAGCTGCGCAAGCTCGAATATCTGGCGGCCGATGCACTGGCACAAGGCGCCGACACCTTGATCACCGCTGGCGCGCTTCAGTCCAACCACGTGCGCCAGACTGCCGCCATTGCAGCCAAGCTCGGCCTGGGCTGCGTAGCCCTGCTGGAAAACCCCTTGGGTACCGACGACGCTAACTATGTCGGCAACGGCAATCGGCTGTTGCTGGACCTGTTCGATGCCAAGGTCGAGTTGGTGGAAAACCTCGACAACGCCGACGAACAACTGCAGGCCCTGGCCGATCGCCTACGCAACAACGGCAAGAAGCCGTATCAGGTGCCGATTGGCGGCTCCAATGCGTTGGGTGCTTTGGGTTATGTTCGTGCCGGGCTGGAATTGGCCGAGCAGATCAAGGACACCGGGCTGACATTCGCGGCCGTGGTTCTGGCTTCGGGCAGTGCCGGGACCCATAGCGGTCTGGCGTTGGCGTTGAGTGAAGCACTGCCGGATTTGCCAGTGATTGGTGTCACGGTTTCTCGCAGCGATGAAGACCAACGCCCGAAAGTCCAAGGCCTCGCCGAACGCACTGCCGAGCTGCTGGGCGTGAGCCTGCCAGCGAGTTTCAAGGTCGAGTTGTGGGACGAATATTTCGGCCCGCGCTACGGCGAACCGAATGCCGGGACGTTGGCCGCCGTGAAGCTGGTGGCAAGTCAGGAAGGTTTGCTGCTGGACCCGGTTTACACCGGCAAGGCCATGGCGGGTTTGCTCGATGGCATCGGCCGTCAGCGCTTCAATGATGGCCCGATCATCTTCCTGCATACCGGTGGGGCGCCAGCACTGTTTGCTTACAAAGACTTTCTTTGAATGGTCGTTCCCACGCTCTGCGTGGGTACGATCTCGATCTCCGGCTTTATATTCAATAAAAGAATAACAAACTTATTATTCATTATTTTCCAATCTAAAGGCGCCATCATATAGTCACGCCGCAGGCGAATTTGCAGCGAGACGCATACGATGCTTTAGGGCAGGATATTGCAGTCGTTCAAATCCCGAATTTGCCAACATTCCTAAAAGCGTCTTCATAAGAAAACACAGGGGCTTGTCATGAATTTTTCCGCACTACGTCGAAACCTGCTGGTAGGTTCGCTGGGCCTGGCGCTGAGCGCCGGTCTGCTGGGGCAAGCGGTTGCCGGTGAGCAGCTGCAAAAAATCAAAGACGCTGGCGTGATCAACGTTGGCCTGGAAGGCACTTACCCACCGTTCAGTTTCGTCGACGCCGACGGCAAGCTGGCCGGCTTCGAAGTCGAGTTCTCCGAAGCCTTGGCCAAAGAGCTGGGCGTGAAGGTAAAACTGCAGCCGACCAAATGGGAAGGCATCCTCGCAGCCCTGGAATCCAAGCGTCTGGACGCGGTGATCAACCAGGTGACCATCACCGAAGAGCGCAAGAAGAAGTACGACTTCTCCACGCCTTACACCGTTTCCGGGATTCAGGCGCTGACCCTGACCAAGAACAAAGACACCATCAAGACTGCCGCCGATCTGGCCGGCAAGAAAGTCGGCGTAGGCCTGGGCACCAACTACGAGCAGTGGGTGAAAGAGAATGTGCCTAAGGCTGACATCCGCACCTACGAAGATGATCCAACCAAGTTCCAGGATCTGCGCGTCGGCCGCATCGACGCCATTCTGATCGACCGCCTGGCCGCGCTGGAATATGCCAGGAAGGCCAAGGACACTGCCGCCGCTGGCGAAGCGTTCTCCCGCCAGGAAGCCGGTATTGCCCTGCGCAAAGGCGAGCCTGAGCTGCTGGCCGCAGTGAACAAGGCCATCGACAAGCTGCGTGCCGACGGCACGCTGAAAAAGCTGTCGGAAAAATACTTCAGCGCTGACGTCACTCAATAATGGGAGAAGCTTTCCAACTCGCGCTGGATTCCGCGCCCTTCCTGCTGAAGGGCGCGTACTACACGGTGATCTTGAGCCTGGGCGGGATGTTCTTCGGCCTGGTGATGGGCTTTGGCCTGGCATTGATGCGCCTGTCGCGCTTCAAACTGGTGAGCTGGATCGCCCGCATCTACGTGTCGTTCTTTCGCGGCACGCCGTTGCTGGTGCAACTGTTCGTGATCTATTACGGCTTGCCGCAATTGGGCATAGAACTTGATCCGCTGCCGGCTGCCCTGATCGGCTTCTCGCTGAACATGGCGGCCTATGCCTGCGAAATCCTCCGCGCCGCGATCAGCTCCATCGAGCGCGGTCAGTGGGAAGCCGCCGCGAGTATCGGCATGACCCGCGCGCAGACGCTGCGCCGGGCCATCCTGCCGCAAGCGATGCGCACGGCTCTGCCACCGCTGGGCAACAGCTTCATTTCGCTGGTGAAGGACACCGCGCTGGCAGCCACTATTCAGGTGCCGGAACTGTTCCGTCAGGCGCAGCTGATTACCGCCCGTACCTTTGAAATTTTCACCATGTACCTTGCCGCCGCGCTGATCTACTGGGTTCTGGCCACGGTGCTTTCGCACCTGCAGAACCAGTTGGAAGCACGGGTCAATCGGCACGACCTGGAGTCCTGACCCAATGATTGTCGTGGAAAAACTGACAAAGCAGTTCAAGGGTCAAGTGGTGCTCAACGGCATTGATCTGGAAGTGAAGGAAGGCGAGGTGGTGGCGATCATCGGGCCTAGCGGCTCGGGTAAAACCACGTTCCTGCGTTGCCTGAATTTCCTGGAAGAACCCACCAGCGGCCGGATCAAGGTCGGTGACATCGAGATCGATGGCAGCCGTCCGCTGAACCAGCAGCAAGGCCTGGTGCGACGTTTGCGCCAGCACGTGGGTTTCGTGTTCCAGAACTTCAACCTGTTCCCTCATCGCACCGCCCTGGAAAACGTTATCGAAGGCCCGATCATCGTAAAGAAGATCCCGCACGCCGAAGCCGTTGCCCTGGGTAAAAAGCTGATGGCCAGGGTCGGTCTGGCGGGCAAGGAAGACGCGTACCCGCGTCGCCTTTCCGGTGGTCAGCAACAGCGTGTGGCGATTGCCCGCGCGCTGGCGATGGAGCCGGAAGTGATTCTGTTCGACGAACCCACCTCAGCCCTCGACCCGGAGCTGGTGGGTGAAGTGCTGGCAACCATCCGCAGCCTCGCCGAAGAGCGACGCACCATGGTCATCGTCACCCACGAAATGGGCTTTGCCCGGGACGTGGCGAACCGCGTGGTGTTTTTCGACAAGGGTGTGATCGTCGAACAAGGCGAAGCCAAGGCACTGTTTGCCAATCCAAAAGAAGAGCGGACGAAGCAGTTTCTCAGCAAGTTCCTGAATAACGCTCACCACTGAAACATCGCTTCACTACTTGTTAACTTCCATGGATGGAAGTGACAACCACACCTACTCACAAAACCTCTCGATATATTCTCTTCTCTTATTCACCCACCCGAACAATAGATAATTTTTTATTGCTGCGTGCGGTACATATATATGTCCTGCAACAGAATAACCTCGCGTGAATTTCGCCAAACCCAGCGCCCTCACCGAACCGGTCTTCGCTGTCAGTAGCGCACAGAAAGCCCATAAAACAAGGCCAAGCTCGACAGAGCGGTGCAGCTTATTAACTTCAATGCGTAGGATTTTTCTGAATAACACTAGATTCAATACTTAACTAGCCAGCTCTATTGACACCTATTCAAGCGCACTCTTATCTAGTCTCCAACAGGCGTTTAACCTCGCACTCATCCACTATTTAATTTCATACACAGTGAACAGATTTGTTGCTCGGTAATTCACGCCTTTCGAACTTTCAGAAACGGACTTTCGCTGCAAGGCTTCAAGGAGAAACCCCATGACAAGCACTTCGAACAAACCCGAACTTGCGGCCCCGACCCTGGCGCAATCCCACAAGACCTGCATCAACATCACTTCGGCGGAGCACCTGCTGATCGATGTGGCGCCCTACGCCGGTATGGACGAAGGCGACTTGATCGAACTGTTCTGGGATAACTGCTACGTGGCTTCCAGAGTGCTGACGGCCGACTATGTCGGTCAACCGGTCCAACTGCGTGTGCCCGAGAGCTTCATCGCCAATGGCACCTCTCGCATTCACTACCGGATCATGCAGATCGGGCAAGGACCAACCCTTTCAGCCATCAGACGGGTGCAGATCAAACTCGACTGCCCCGGCGGCCAACCGTCTGCGCTGTGCGGCGATGAAAACCAGAGTCTGGAGCCCGTGAACATCCCCGAGACCATTCGCCGTCAGGGAGTCAATCCGAACCAGATCAAACGCGGTGTCCCGTTGACCATCGAGCCTTACCTGAACATGGCCATCGACGACGAAATCACCCTGCGCTGGGGCGATGTGCGAATGGATCTGCCACGACTCAAGGCCGGCGATGTCGGCCAGCCGATCCAGGTCTGGGTGCCGCCGGCGATCATTCTCGAAGCCGGCGAAGACATGCGGCTGGAAGTGACTTACTGCATCCTCGACCGGGTGGGTAACAACTCCCGCTGGGCACCACCGCGCAGGTTGAAGATCGGTTGCGCCAATCCCTATTTGCAGGTCCCGCCTAAAGAGATACTGATGGCCGCCGAACCCCGCAAACACTGAGATCCCATGTAATTGAATGGACTCGCCCAAGCCGAGGCGTCTGTGCGCCACGGTGGCATTCTTATAGAAGCCAACGACAGCGAGGGCGAGGCCATGAAAAAGCATACGACGATCAATCAGTCTTTGTCAGCCGATCTGGCGGCATGCACCACAGTTGCGGTGGATCTTGCCAAAAGAGTCTTTCAGTTGGCCGGGGAGGATGTTCTCGGTCAGGTGTTGTTCGAGAATCGAATCAAGTCACGTGAGGCCTTTCAGGCATTTCTTCATAAGCTTCCAGCGAGCGTGACGGTGTTGGTGGAAACCGGGCCAGGCGCTCAGGCATGGGCACGA